>JBFMGF010000102.1 GCA_040752675.1 Acidobacteriota bacterium | reverse complement strand
ATGGGAAGAAAAATCATCCTCCATTGACTTATCAAAATGGGCTTCCCAAGCCGCGGGGTCCTTGAATCCATGTATGGAGGTGGGTAAACTACCATTCATAACAAGAATCGCTCAATTTAGGTATACATTAAATCGGTCCAGAAACAAGAAAGATTTTTCGAAATTTGAAGATTTTTTCTTTCAATGGATATTTTGGTATGCTATTTTACGAAATGAAATGTATTTTCAAAGAACGATCCGCAAGAAAGTGGAGTGTCGGGGAGTCGGTCTCCATACAGGCAAGACGGTGTACCTCTCGCTGAGCCCCGCCTTGGAGAATACCGGTGTCGTATTTGTCCGAAAGGACATGGATGGTTTTGAAGTGAAAGCCCTTCTCGCGAATTATGGGAAGGCGAACTATGCAACATGCCTGGAAAAAGATGGAGTCCGCATCAATACGGCAGAGCATCTCCTTGCTGCGCTATACGCTCTAGGCGTCGATAACATTAGAGTTGAGATGGATGGAGATGAAATCCCCATAATGGATGGAAGTTCCATCCCATTTGTGCACCTCATTCACGAGGCGGGGCTTCAGGAGCAGAATGAGCCGAGACTTTATCTGGTGATAAGCCGCCCCATTTCGGTGGAAGAAGAGGAGGATAAGAGAGTTTCAATCTATCCATGCGGCGAATACAGGGTCACCTATGCCATCGATTTCGAGCATCCGATACTTGGCTATCAGGAGCTCACGGCCAGTCTTTGGGGAGTCCAGGCTTTTACCGAGAAGATCGCACCGGCAAGAACGTTCACTCTCGAACGGGACATCGCCTCTCTGAGGAAGGCAGGACTCGTAAAAGGGGGGTCCCTCGATAATGCGGTCGTGATTAGCAAGAATGGAATTCTAAACGAATCGCTCAGATTTCAAGACGAGTTCGTCAGACATAAAATACTGGACCTAACGGGTGACCTTTCTCTCATCGGCAGGCCGATCAAGGGCCACGTCATCGCCTACAGGGCTGGACATGACCTCCATGCCAGGCTGGCCATGAAGATCATGGATGAGAAGAAGTCCTGGTACTTCTCCCGATGGATCCCCAACTGATTTACAAAATAATCTCTGTTTAATTCTCCCGGCGATCTGCTTTCTCTACGTTGCTTGTTTTTTGAAAAGAAATAAGTTAGCATTTAAAATTGTAACTCAAAGTAGATGTGGAAGTTATGCGGAACTTCTTCTTTTTTATGATGGTGTTGCTGCTTGCCGCAGGACCACTTTTCAGTCAGGCTGATCTGCTGAACGCCAGAGTGGAAAGACTCGAGATAAAGAATTCTAATCAATTCCTGACTGTTTCCTTCAAAGTAAGCGGAACTTTTACCAGAGAAATCAAGGAGAAGATCCATAGCGGCATTGAGACCGCTTTCGAGCACGTCATAAAGATCTACAAGAAGAATCCGATTCTGCCGATGGGCAGGGTGCTCCTGGAGCATGCCATCGTCACGACCGTTAAGTACGACACCCTGACCAAGCTGTACACATTGCAGAAGAAAGTGAACGGTCAGTCCTTTGACACGGCCACGACCGATCGACTGGAAGAGGTGGAAGAATGGATGACGGAGATTAGCGACTTCAAAGTTGGATCCATCGATCCAATCAAAGGAAAGAAGAACTATTTCCTGAAAGTGAGGACATCCATTGCGCCTAATTTTCTCCTCTTCTTCATCCCTTACGATTATTCGGCTAGCAAGGAAAAGGAGTTGAGATTCTAAGGCAGAGGTGGGGAAGATGAAGCCCAAAAAATTGATCTACATTGGCTTGGTCGTGCTTCTTAGCCTGCTTATATTTCTCTATTATGTAATCGAAAGATCCGAATATTTCGACCCGAGAGATTACATCATCCCAATGTTCCTCTATCTCCTCTCGGTGACAATCATCATCCTCATACTTGGTGTTCTCTTCATCCTTATCAGGAATTTCGTGAAACTGATCGTAGAGAGAAAGAGAGGGATCCTCGGTTCAAAATTCAGGACTAAACTGATCTTCATCTTCTTCATTCCTCTTCTTGTCCCTTCCATCACTCTCTTCTACGCGGCCATTACCATCATCCAGAAGAGCGTTGATAACCTCCTGACTCCGCCGGTGGACGATATCACGAAGCACTCTTCGGAGATCGTGGACTACTTCAATGAAGATATGAAAAAAAGGGCTCTCAGTCTGGCTCGGGAGATCGGGGACAGGATCACGCAGGAGCAATTGCTGGACATGGATAAAAGAGAGTCTCTTGCTAGATTACTAGATGAGAAATTGGAGGAGCATAATTTTGACGTCATCGTCGTTCATCTCGGCGATACGGAAAGTATCTATTCGTGTGCGACAACCGCTCCTGATAAGGCTGGAGTGAGCCGCGAAGAAATGTCCGCCTTCCCTGAAGATTTCTTGGAAAGTACCATGAAAGGCCAGGCGCTGGGACGGATAGATTATCTTCCCAGAGGATATCTCGTGAGGAGCGCGGTTCCCATCCTCTCCTCGTTCAACAGGATCGATGTCGTCGGATCCCTGCTCACCGGAATCTATGTCCACGAAAATCTTGCCGAGAAGGTTCAGAAGATCGATGAGAGCCGGAGGGATTATCTTCAGATGAAGGTTCAGAAGAGAGAGATAAAGAGGATCTACATCTACATCATCGCTTTGATCGCGCTTTTGATCCTCTTCTCCGCGACATGGGTTGGCATGTATCTCACAAGGCAGATCACAGTCCCCGTTCAGAAGATGGCTGAAGGGACAAGAGAGATATCTGCCGGGAATCTGGACTATCGCGTGGATGTCGATGCCGGCGATGAACTCGGGATGCTCGTTGATTCTTTCAACAGGATGACAGGCGAGTTGAAGATCCATAAGCTGACTCTGGAAGAACGACGTAATTACATCGAGACCCTTCTTGACAATATCACGACCGGTGTTATCTCCCTGAACAGCAGGGGAGAGATCACGACTATCAACAGGACCGCCATTAGGATCCTCGACATGGAACCTGGTCCATGGGGCGGGGTTCTTTTCAGCGACGCGATTAAGGCAGAGGAGCTCAGGGAATTCATCTGGAACATCCTGGGGACCGAAAACCTGGTTGTTGCACGTGAGTTTCATCTGCATATCAGGGGAGGAGTGCTGCATCTCGCTGCCAATTTCATCTCTCTAAAGGATGTGCAGGGTAACTATCTTGGCGTCCTGATCGTGCTGGAAGATGTCACACAGCTCATCCGGGCTCAGAAGATGGAGGCATGGAGGGAAGTTGCTAAGAGGATTGCCCATGAGATAAAGAACCCTCTCACACCCATTCAACTTTCTGCCCAGAGGATCATGAAGAAATCCAGCGAAGATACCGATGACTTCAAGAGCATCGTCAGGGAAGGAGCATCCACAATTATAACCCAGGTTCATGCTCTGAAGGGTATGGTCGATGAGTTCTCCAGATTCGCGCGGATGCCAGCCATCCGGATCACCCCATCGGACCCGCATGCTGTCTTAGAAGCAGCCATAATACTCTACGAGTCGGTTCATGCCGGTGTCCGGTTCATTAGAGAGTATGATACTCGACCGACCACCGTGAGCATGGATCCGGATCAGATGAAGAGAGTCATGATCAATCTCATCGACAACTCCATTGAGGCGATGAACAGACATGGAACCATCAGGATCGCGACAAAGGCCCTTCAAGAGACCAGGAGGTTCCGGGTCGAGTTCTCCGACGATGGTCCTGGAATCGCTCCGGAGGACAAGGGAAAGCTCTTCATTCCCTACTTCTCCACCAAGAAAGTCGGAACAGGATTGGGACTTGCCATCGTTCAGAGGATCATCTCAGATCACAACGGTTACATAACCGTGGAAGACAATCTACCTCATGGAGCTAAATTTATCATCGAACTTCCACTCTGAGGGTGTGAGTCATGTTAGAGGAAAAAATACTTATCGTGGATGACGAGCTTGCCGTCCGGAACACGCTGACCAGCATCCTTGAAGATGAGGGATATTCCGTCGATTCAGTGGAATCCGGAGAGGAATGCCTAAAGGCCATCAGGAGTGAAAATTATCAGGCGGTAATGCTCGATGTTTGGCTCCCCGGGATCGATGGGGTGGAGACATTGAAGAAAATGAGAAGCATTGGGGCCGAGCCTGCCGTCGTCATGATCTCCGGACATGGGACGGTGGAGACGGCCGTGAGAGCCACAAAGCTCGGAGCATTCGATTTCATCGAAAAACCTCTCTCTCTCGAGAAGATCATTCTGGTATTGAGGAATGCAATCCGGCACAAGAAACTCATCGAGAAGCATAAAGTCCTCAAGGAACAGCTCCAGAAGGATGTTACGCTTATTGGCAACAGCATGGCTGTCTCCTCTCTTAGGAGAGACATAGAGATAACCGCTCCCACGGACAGCCCTATCCTCCTCTTGGGAGAAAACGGGTCCGGAAAGGAACTGGCGGCGAGGATGATTCATTTTCAAAGCAAGCGCTCTGAGGAAGCTTTCATCAGCGTCAATTGTGCCGCCTTTGAAGGGGATCAGCTCGAATACGAGCTCTTTGGTTGCGAGCCTGGAGCCCTCTCATTTACGCCGCAAGGCAGGAAGGGGAAGTTAGAGCTCGCCAATGAGGGAACAATCTTCTTGGACGAGATCTCCGAGACAAATGCGAGAGTTCAGAGGAAGATAGCAAAATTCCTGGAGGATAAGGAATACGAGCGCTTCGGCGGAGAGACGATGGTGAGGGTTGATGTGCGGATCATCGCAGCCTGCCACCGGGAGCTCGATCAAATGGTCCGAAGCGGAAAGTTTCATGAGGATCTATTATCGAGGCTGAGCATCGTTTCGCTGAGGATCCCTCCGCTCCGTGAGAGAAAAGAGGATGTCGAGCCTCTGGTCGAACATTTTCTGCGAGAGTTTTCTTATGAATATGGAAGGAGCCTGAAACGGATCAGCCGGGAAGCCATGCATCTCCTGATGAGTTACCAATGGCCTGGGAATGTCCGCGAGCTGAAGAATATGATAGAAAGACTGGTCATCATGCAGAAGAAAGATCTCATAGAGATTTTTGATCTGCCGGACAGTTTCCGCCAGATAGAGAGTGGCGATAAGAGGAAAGAGTTTCTGCCCCTTCAGGTAGCCCTCTCAAACTTCGAGAAGGATTACTTGAAACAAGTCCTTGAGGCGACCAACCATGATTGGAAGAAAGCCTCAGAGATTCTGAAGATCGACCTCCCGGCTCTCGAAAGAAAAGTGAAGATAGGAGGCTAGGATTAATCGTCTTGACAGAGAAAATCCCTTTCCATTAAACTTAAATAAAATCGCTTATGCGTAGCGCAGATGCTAGAACGAAAATTTTCTAAGGAGGGAACCATGAGTTATAGATTTTCATCTGTCACGCCTCAAGAGGCGATTTTTGAACGGGCCATGCAGGGACTTCCGAGAAAAACCGATTCTCTGTGTCCCGAATGCCTGGAGGTCATCGAGGCTTGCATCTTTGAAGAAGATGGCAAGGTGATCATGGAGAAGCGATGTGGAAAGCACGGTTCCTGCAGGGACATCGTCTATTCTGATGCTCAGCTTTACAGAAAGATTGAAAAGTGGTCCTTCTTCGAGGGAGAGGGTATCGCCAATCCGAAAGTCCAGGATGCAACCCTCTGTCCATGGAGCTGCGGTCTTTGCCAGATGCACTACAGCACTCCCGCACTCACGAACATCGATCTGACAAATCGATGCAATCTGAGATGCCGCTTTTGTTTTGCCAACGCCAACGCGACTGACTATGTCTATGAGCCAGGTCTCGATCAGATCAAGAGGATGCTCGAACAGGCGATCTCCGTCAGGCCGAGGAGGGAACAGGCAGTACAGTTTTCCGGTGGTGAGCCATCCCTCTCTCCACACTTTATAGAAGCCTGCCGGTATGCCAGGACACTCGGCTACGCCAGGATCCAGGCGGCGACCAACGGGATAATCTTCGCTCAAAATTTTGAGTTTGTGGAAAAGGCGCGGGAGGCAGGATTGGACACTCTTTATCTGCAGTTCGATGGGACAGATGAGAAGATCTACAGGGAAACGAGAGGAGTAAATCTTTGGGAGATCAAACAGAAGTGCATTGAGACATCCAGGAAGCTGAACATCGCCGTCGTTCTCGTTCCGACCATCGTCAAGACGATCAACGACGATCAAATTGGAAAGATCCTCCAGTTTGGCATCAATAATGTGGATGTCATACCTGGAATCAGCTACCAGCCGGTGTGTTTCACCGGGAGGATCGACCAGCATCTTAGGATGCAACAACGCTTCACTCTGTCCGACCTTGCCTGGGCTGTCGAGAAGCAGACCGGCTATGCCAGCGCGATGAGAGACTGGTATCCAATCGCGATGATAAATCCTCTGACGCGTGTCATGGATTCATTCAAGAAGGGAGATGTCAAAAATATGTTTTGCTCCTGCCACACGAATTGTGGCATCGGAACATTCCTGTTCGTGAACAGAGCCACGAAAGAAGTCATACCCTTCCCCAAGATCTTTGATATTGAAAAAGCTGCGCTTGATATGGTCCGACTCGCGGAAAAAATGGAGAGAAAACCCTCAAAGCTCTACGCCACACTTTGCATCATCAACCTCTTCAGAAAGCATTTCCTCTCCCAGAAAGACACGGACTTCAATCTATTCACCTTTCTCAAGATCATGGACCATTACGCGGGTGGCCAGCTTGGTATTGCCAAGAGGGATAAGTATCAATGGAGGATGATCTACTGTGCGGGGATGCACTTCCAGGATGCCTTCAACTACAATGTGGAGAGGGTGAAGAGATGTGTCATTCATTATTCCTCACCCGATGGGAAGATGTACCCATTCTGCACCTATAACTCTGGTCCATACTTCAGGGAAAAGATAGAGCGGCAGTTCTCCATTCCGAAAGAAGACTGGATCAGGATGAAGGGCTCGAGCTTTGTGAGCGAAGGCTTCTTCGGAGAGGCCCCTTAGTAGAGATTTTCCCTGGATCCTTTGCCTGAAGCTCATCATGGAAGGGATCCATTATAGATAAATTGCATTTCGCCGTTGAAGTATACGTCAGAATTTCATCAGCAGAGGAAAACGAATGAGAAAAAATTGGATCATCAACTTCACCATTATCATAGCCCTGCTGAGCGCTCCGAACCTTCTGGCAGGACAGGGCAAGAAGGCGCAGACGTTGGGACCTTTACTCTTCTATCAAATGCCTGCAGAAACCTCTCTGAATGGATCCTTGGGTCTCGGGGTCATTTACGACTTTTTCCTGAAACCGGCTTTCTCTATCTCTGGAGTCCTGGGAAGGACCTCCATCGACAAGGATGAAGAAAAGAGCAGTGGGGGCGACATCGGCATGACCTCGGTTGAGATCTCGGCCCTGTACCACTGGAAAGGCAAAGGGAAATTGGTCCCCTATGCCGGAGGAGGAATCGGTTATTACAAAACGGATTTTGATTCCGACAGCCCCCTCAAAGATCTGGGGTTTCAGGTCGAGCGATCTTTCGATAATTTTGGATTCAACGCGAGAGGGGGTCTAGATTTTCATATCAAAAATAAGGTATGGCTCAGTGCTGAATTGAAGTATCTCGTTCTGGATGGAAGTGAAGAGGAAATAGCTGATGCGTATAGCGGGGAATCGATCGAAGCAGGAGATGCTATCGATCTGAATTCACTCTACCTTAATTTTGGGGTTAAATTTCTCTTTTGAAAATGATTCTTCGAATGATAGGGGGAGTTATGAAACTGCACGAACATGAAATGCGGAAAAGATGGAATACTTTTTTCCTGTTTGCTCTCGTCATCGTTTTATCTGGCACTCTCTTCCTTTTATCGACCTATAGCAAACCTGCCAAAAGAGAATCGAGGGATGGAAACGCGACAGGAAGCATCATAGGGGACAGCCCCGGGGAACGGAAGCGGGACTGGCGGGAAAGACGAGGATCCAATGTAAAAGAACCCGATGGATCGCTTCCTGATATCTCCTTCCTGGCGAAAGAATCAAGGCTGGACTCCCATGTTAGTTCGATCATGGATAGATTCATGAAAGCAGGTAAAGAAGAGGCTTTGAAGGAAGCATCCTCGCGCGGCTTCAAGGAGGAGGAAGGATTGATAAAAATGGTCATCGAGGTTGAAAGCGGGCAGGAATCTGAGATCATGGAAAAAGTGAAGGAGCTGGGAGGGAGAGTTCCTAAATTTCATGGGAACAAACTGCAAGCCTATATCCCGCCGGAAGCCCTTGAAGAGCTCTCAAATGCCGTCGGAGTGAAGCGAATCAGAAGACCTATGACACCGGTACCGCTTTCTATCAGGAGCCAGGGAGTCTCCAGGAGTGGCGCTGACCAGTGGCAGAACCTTAATATCAACTACTTGAAATTGAACAGACCAGTGAAAGTGGGTATTCTGGACATCGGCTTTTATGGCTATGATTACCTTCTTGGATCGGAACTCCCGTCGACTGTCACGACCTACAGCACATCGGGTGATATAACGGGCGGCGGTGAATACCATGGAACGGCCTGCGCCGAGATCGTCCATGACATGGCGCCGGAAGCCAGCCTGTATCTCGTCAATTTTGCCGATGACGTCGAATTCCCGGAGGCCGTCGATTATCTGATATCGCAAAAGGTTGACGTCATCTCTCATTCCATAGGCTGGTTCAACGCAGGTCCGGGAGATGGTACCGGTCCCATCTGTCAGGAGGTTGATCGCGCTGCCAGTGCTGGGATTGTATGGGTCACCGCAGCGGGAAATCAGGCAGACAGCCACTGGGAAGGGAACTTTGCCGATCAGAACTCCAACGACTGGAATGAATTTTACGGTACGGATGAGTTGTATCGGATCTATCTCTATTCTGGATATCCCTTCGGGATCGGGATTCTCCTCAACTGGGACGACTGGGCCGTATCTGGCTCCCATTATGTATCCAGCCAGGACTACGATCTCTATCTTTATAATAGAAACGGTGTTCGCGTGGCTTATTCGGTTGATGAGCAGAGTGGACTCCAGGATCAGACTCCCACAGAGGCTATCTATTACATTCCCCCGACCTCGGATTACTACTATCTGGCAATCAACAGATATAGCGCCACGAGGAGCGTAAAACTGGAGCTTTTCTTCATCGGCTATTTCAGCGATACGGAGTACGTCGTGCCACAGGGGAGCCTGGTAATACCGGCCGATTCCAGGAATGCTCTGGCGGTCGGCGCAGCCTACTGGTGGGGCAACATGCCTCTCGAGCCCTTTAGTTCATGGGGACCGACCCACGATGGGCGAACGAAACCGGATCTCTGCGGTTACGATGGTGTGGATACATGGGCCTATGGCTTATGGGATGATGGATATGGATTCTACGGAACGTCTGCGGCGGCCCCTCACGTTGCAGGTGCCGTAGCGCTTCTTAAATCAAAATTAGGTTCCTACAGCCTTTCCCAGATCGTGAATATCATTAAGTCACGAGCCAAGGACATGGAAGATGTCGGACTGGATAACAAATCGGGCAATGGAAGGTTGAATCTTCTTAAGAAATAGAAAGAGGCTACTCTACTTCAGCCAGACGGTTTTCCAGAACGGTCGAGTAACTGAAGTTCTCAATCCTCAGGTAGTACTCGGCTACGTCGAGAAGGGCATCGTTGGGGATGAGTCCAACGATCTCGCTTCCGATGACATTGACACCGTACCGCGATGCCTCCTGCCTGACCATTTCAAAGACCCGGAAGATGGAAGTCTTCCTGAAATCGGTCAGGTTAATGGAGACCTGGGCCACTTTCCTCTCTTCAAGCATCACTCCCATTGCCTTGACGAATCTCAGTCCTCCGCTGGAATGCCTTATGGCTTTTGATATCTTCGAAGCAGTCTCGATATTATCCGTTCCCAGGTTGATGTTGAAAGCGATTAGGAACTCCCTTGCCCCCACCGCAACCACTCCTGCCGTTGGATGTACCTCAGCGAATCCGAAATCCGGTTTCCATTCAGGTAGTCTAATCTTCTCAAAGAAACCTTCGAATTGACCCTTCCTGATGTTAGCGAGATTCTCCCTTTCCGGTAAGGTGGCGGATTTTTCGTAGAGATAAACGGGAATACCGAATTTGGAAGCGATCTGCTGGCCGATCTTTTTGGAGAATTCCACACATTCCTCCATGGTCACGTTCCTAATGGGGATGAAGGGAAGTACATCTATGGCCCCCATCCGTGGATGCTCTCCCTTATGCTTAGTCAGATCGATATGTTTGATAGCCTGAGAGAAGAGGAGATCTACCGCCTTGCTCAATCCTCCCTCGTTCCCGGCCATCGTGAGGACGGAGCGGTTATGGTCCTTATCGGAGGAGAGATCAAGGATCCTGACATCAGGGATATCTTTTATTGGGTCCACGATGTCTCGGATGACATCCTCTCTTATCCCCTCGCTGAAATTTGGAACAGATTCAATGATCCTTTTCAAAGCAGCCTCCTCGCATCAAGTTTATCTCGGTTGAACCAGAATCAAAATAATTCTAAAAAATTATCTTTACAAATGCCATCATTGTCAAATGTTTTCCCTGCAGCGGAGAGATGGCTACTGTGCAATCCCGGAAGAGATCTTCACCTGGTACTTCTCGGAATCACTTTCACTCTTGCTGTGGCAAAGAGAATTATGGATGAGAAGAAAAGAGAGGAGGTCAGGGCGATCCAGAAGACGATGATCAGAAGGGTGAACAGGTGGGGGAGCCGCTCTGAGACCATGAAGGACGATGCAAGGAGGGAATCGTTGAAAATAGAGGCCAAGGACTTCGCAAAAGTAATGAAGATCTGCGCGATGAAACTCTCCCGTCCCGATAACGGAAGCCGGAAGTCATAGGACAGAAAAGCAATGATAGATTTGAGGAACCATGAGATGATGGGGAAAGAGATGAGGCCGGAGATGATAGCCATGATTTTGAAGAGAGATCTGGCAGGGTTCTTTTCAGGAGTGAGATCCTCTCTTTCTATGGAGGCCATAATCCGAGAGACGAGGAAGTCTGGAGGGTCCACTTCATCCATGAAATCGAGTTGGTTGAACAACCATCTGGAGACCTCAAGGTCAACCATGCAGGAGGAGCATTCAAGTATGTGCTTTCTGATTTCATTGGATTCGAAAGCCGGGAGCTCTCCTGCTGCGTAAAGAGAACTCTTGAATTTATAATCCTCACAGGCGAACATCAGCCACCCTCCGGCATGAGATAGGAGTTCAGATCTTCCTTCAGCATCTGCCTTGCCCGGAAGATCCTGTTTTTGACCGTTCCCAGAGGCAGCCCCGTGACCATGCAGATCTCCTCGTAAGACAATCCCCTGAGATGTCTCAGAACAATGACCTCACGATACTCGGGCTCCAGGTGGATTATTGATTCTTGGATCTTCTCCTTGAGTTCGCTCTTCTTCATTTCGTCGAGAGGCGAGGAGAAGCCGCTCTTCAATCTATTTTTAAGACAGTCCCGGTCGCCGCTCGGCGTTGATTCATAAGAGATAGGCGGGGCCTTCTTTTTCCTCAGGTAATCGATTGTGAGATTGGATGCGATGCTGAACATCCAGGTGCTGAACTTATGATTGTGGTTGAATTTATCCAGGGCAAGATAGATCTTCATGAAGACGTCCTGCGTCAGATCGACTGCGATGTCGTAATGGCCGGCCATCCTCAGGATGTAGTTGAAAATTCCCTTTTTATGTCGGCTAAGGAGTTCAGCAAAAAGCTCTTTTTCCCCCCTGAGGACTCTTTTTACTATCTCCTCATCAGACAATGATAATGAGGGAGCCAGGACTGTTTCTGATTCTTTTTTCTCTAAATGAGTCATTCTCATTTTACAGGTTTGACGAAATATTCTATACTCCCTTTTCAAAATCTGCACATCATTATACGAAGATTTGCATGGAAAGTTTCATCGGGCAGGGAAATTGACAGTCCCTCCTTTTTCAGATAATATCTGAAAACCGAGGATCGGATGAACGCAGGTGAGCCACTTCCGAAATTGAGGAGTAATATAATCGAGCTACTGGACAGGACTGAGCTTGATTCTGCGACTATGCTGAAAAAGCTCAGGGAGCTCAAAGAGAAGCACAAAGTTCAGATCTTCTCAAATGTCCTCTTGATCCTCACGCACCTTAACTTCAATGAATCCAATGCGGAGATCCATTTCTCCAGGATCCTGGAACATCGCAACGAGATGCAGAAAAAACTGGAGAGGGACATTGGATTGAGAGTGGCGGCCCTCGACTACTTTCTCAATATCGAAAAGAAACTCGACAATCCCAAGGTCGTTGAACTCTCCGTCTTCGAGGAGACGGAGAAATCCGCCCTGACGGACTGGCTAACCGGCCTTCACAATCAGAGATTCTTCAGGATATGCCTTCAAAAGGAGTTTCACCGGGCGAGAAGATACAAGTTTCCCCTTAGCCTCCTCTTTCTAGACATCGATAACTTTAAGGATCTGAACGACACGTACGGGCACCTTTTTGGAGACATGATCCTTAAAGAGGTCTCCAAGATACTGAGGCGAGTAATCAGGGATTCCGATTTCCTCTTCAGGTGCGGCGGCGAGGAGTTCGCTGTCATTCTGCCCGAGACGGCGAGAATGGGTGCCTACATCGTCTCGGAAAGGGTCAGAAAAGGGATTGAAGAGTATTTCAAGAAGAAGGAAGTGGGAAAGAAGAGAGTAGGTGTGACGGTGAGCGGTGGGATCTCCGTGTTTCCAGACGATGCGCTTGCCGACATCGAGATCATCAAGAAGGCGGATCAGGCGCTGTACAATGCTAAGGCCACGGGAAAGAACAGGATCTCCGTTTTCTACATGGAGAGGAGGAGTTTTATCCGGTTCGATATTTCCGGTGGTGATCTTCAAGTCAAGATTGTCAGTGCCGATGGCAGGATGGGAAGAGAGGTACTCTGCGCGAAGAATCTAAGCAAGAGCGGGATCCTCTTTGAAGCCTCCGAACCATACAGAGTTGGGGAGGAGGTACGGATTGTCATCAAGGTAATCAAGAGCAAGAAAAGGGTAGAGATCATCGGAAGAGTGATACGGCTGGAAGAGATCAGCTATTCCGATGGAAGCAAGGGATACGACGTAGGAGTCGCCTTCCTATCCGGATCGGAAGCAGAGCAGGAAGATCTCATTGCCATCTTTACCCGCTCTAAGTTCGGACTAAGCCTGCCCTCGGAAAAGAATGGAGAGAAAAAGAGATAGAACATGATAACGATGGAGCAAGCGCTGAAGATCAAAGATGAACTTCTTCTCATTCTTGATGAAGATGCTTCCAACAGGGAGAAGATCCTGGAGAGATTCGAAACGATAAAAAAGGAGAAAGGAACCTCTCCCTATTCGGCTCTCCTCCTGATCCTGACGCACCTTCCATTCGAGGAGAACGAGGCCAAGAATCACTGGGAGTCCATTCTGAAGCACAGAGAGATGATGTCAGAGGCGGCTAACCGGGATATTGGGCTTAGAGTCGCCCTCTTCGATTACTTCATCAACCTGAACAAGAAGATAGAGAATCCCAGAATAATCGAACTCTCCATGTTCGAAAGGATGGACCGGTCCTCGATTACGGATTCCTTAACAGGACTTCCCAACCTGCGATTCTTCATGAATTCCGTTTCCTCCGAGATAAGGCGCAGCAAGAGATACAACTTGAAATGCTCCATTCTGCTGCTGGACCTGGACGACTTCAAACGGATCAATGATGAGCATGGCGACCTCGTGGCAGACATCATTTTAAAAGAAGCATCCATCATCATCCGGAATAACGTCAGGGATATTGATCTTGTATGCCGGTATGGTGGCGAGGAGTTTGCCGTTATCCTTCCCGAGACGCTTAGAGTGGGAGCATACATCGTGGCAGAGAGAATAAGACATTCCATTGAGAAGCATTTTCAGGCAAGAGATGTCTGCGGCACTCTCTTGAATCTGACCATCAGCGGTGGCATTTCGCTCTTCCCGGAAGATGGTTTGAACACCGATGAAGTAATCCGGAGAGGCTTGGAGGCGCTTTACCAGGCTAAGGCTTCCGGGAAGAACAAGGTGAACGCCTATTTTCAAGAGAAGAGGAATTTCATAAGATTCGACATCATAGGGGACTACTTCAGGCTCGATATCATGAACGAGGCGGAAGATAAGGAAAAGGCCTGGGAATCGAGGTGGGTTCCGGAGACGAGGAATATAAGCAGAAGCGGCATCCTCTTCAAGTCCGACAGGTTGTTCCAGATCGGAGAGATGATCGAGGTCAGTCTCTTGGAGAACGATGGGGAGGAACTTATCTCCCTTCATGGTAGGGTCGTACGGGTGGAAGAGCTCGGCTACGAGGAAAAGGGGAAATTCGAGATTGGCGTCGCCTTTATAATGGAGTGGGAAGATCAGGAGCAGAAGCTCCTTACGATCATCGAAAGATTCCGGAAGTTTCCCGGACAGCAGGGATGAAAGTACTTGGAATTGATACGGCAACCTGGGCCGGAAGCATCGCAGTTGCAGATGACATATTGCTGCTGGGAGAGATCGGGATACAGGCGACGGTGACCCATGCGGACCGTCTGATGAGCTGCATCGATTTTCTGCTGAAGAACCTTCGAATCGCTCCTGAAGAACTAGATGGTATAGCCGTTTCTGCAGGCCCGGGTTCGTTCACAGGTCTCAGGATCGGGATGGGCACAGCCAAGGGACTATCCCTCGCCACGAAAAAACCTGTGGTGGGAGTTTCCACGCTCCATGCTATGGCAAGATCGATCCATTGTAACGGATTTCTATCTCCGCTCCTTGATGCTGGCAGGGGGGAAATCTATGGATGTTGTTATCGCCGGGAGGGTAACCGTTTGGTGGAGGTCTGTCCGGAGATGGTAGATGACCCGGTACGCTTTCTGAAAAAGATTTCCGTACCGGAGCTATTCCTGTTTGGTACAGGAGCCGATAAATTCAGAAAAGAGATCGAAGAGATCGGTCTCAGTCGCTTCAGGTTCTTGCCGTTTCACCATTTCATCGCCTCTTCTGTTGCAATAATGGGCTTGGAGATCTTGAAGGAAGGAAGGACAGTGAAGTTAACACCTAACTACATTAGAAGATCCAATGCAGAACTCCAGAGAGAAAACAGAATCAAAGATCGCTAGAGATTTTTATATCGATGTCATGAAAGTTTCAGACGTGGATGAGGTCCTTGAGATTGAGAGGGCAACTTTCCCCACGCCATGGTCGAAGGCGAATTTTCTCTTTGAATTGAAACAGAATAAGTGTGCCCACAACTTTGTCATCAGGAGGATCGGAGAAGAAAGAATCATTGGCTTTTCCTGCACATGGATTCTCTTCGGGGAGCTGAAGATCAACAACATTGCCGTCAGGAGGGAGCATCGAGGAATGGGCCTCGGAAGATTAATGATGGATTACATCCTCAACTTCGGGTTCAACAGGGGATGCGATATGGTGACTCTGGAAGTAAGACCTTCGAATGCAATTGCCATCGAAATGTATCAAAAGTTTGGCTTCAGAGTAACTGGCAGAAGGAAGGGTTACTATACAGATAGCGGGGAGGACGCCCTGCTGATGACGCTTGATCTCTCCGGATGGGCCGGAAATGTTCAATCTGTTTAAACAGATAAGGAGCTTTGCGATAGTCTGGAAGAACAGGAGGTGACCATGAGTGAAAGAGATGAAAAACTTCATCTCCGGCTGATGCATGAAGATGCAGAATACAAAAGGTTATGCGAGAAACACCGATCCTTCGAAGAGAGGCTCAAGGAGCTTCAGGAGAAATGCTTCCTGAACGAGGACGAGAAGATCGAGGAGAAGAACATAAAAAAGCAGAAACTGATGCTTAAAGATAAGATGGAAAGCATCAGGGATAGATACAGAAAGGAACCGGCATAGACGACCGATAAGACAAGCACGGATGGCATTATAGAGATGGCTTTCTCGGTAGCAAAAGAAGGGTTCTGGGTCTCTGCGGGAACAGTGACTCTGTCCTCTCTATTACTGGCGACATGGTTCAACTGGCTCGGTATTGTGATCTTCTTCTTCTTTCTCTTTGAGCTTTTCTTTTTCAGGGATCCTGATCGGGAATCGAAGAAGATGGAAGAAGGGAACATCCTCTCGCCCGCAGATGGGACCATCATAAGCATAGAAGACGGCAAAATCTCAATCTTTATGTCTCTCTTCGACGTCCATATCAACCGCGCTCCTGCTGCCGGAGAAGTCGAAGACGTCATCTACCAGCGTGGAGGGTTCAAAGTCGCTTTTCATGAAAAAGCTCCACTTGAGAACGAGCGGAACACGGTCATTCTGAAAAGCCGGGCAGGAACTCTCTCGCTCACGCAGGTCGCGGGAGTCGTGGCGAGGAGAATCGTATGCAATGTCCGAAAGGGAGATAGGCTTAGAGCAGGGGATAGGATCGGCATGATCAAGTTCGGTTCGAGGGTCGACCTGCAATTGCCAATCGATGCTAAAATGAATGTAAGCAGAGGCGACAGAGTGAAGGCGGGTCTTTGCAGCATTGCGACGGTGGAAAGAAAGGAGAGATCGTAGCGGATGCAGGAACGGTTGTTCCAGGAAGGCAAGACTCCAAGATCCAAAAGGAGGGAAAAGCTTAGAAGAGGCATCTATCTCTTGCCGAGCCTGTTCACAATCACAAACCTCTTCCTCGGGTTCTATTCCATCATCCTCTCCATGAATGGGGAATTTGAAATTTCAGCCATCATGGTCTTCCTGGCAGGTGTCCTCGATTTCCTTGACGGGCGTGTGGCCCGGATGATGCGGAGCACCAGTGAGTTCGGAGTGGAGTTTGATTCCCTGGCAGATCTCGTATCATGTGGCCTGGCGCCTGCCTTTCTCATCTACCTATGGGGATTAGCTCCTCTAGGAAGGATCGGATGGTTGGTAGCTTTCCTCTACGTTATCGGCTCCGCCATGAGACTCGCCAGGTTCAACATTCAGAGATTTGCCGAGCACAGGAGATATTTCATCGGGATACCGGTTCCAGCAGCTGCCTACCTCACGGCTTCCTGTGTTTACCTCTTCGCGGATCCGGTAAAGAGCAGGACGCCGGCCCTCTTTCTGAGCGCATATATCATGCTTATCACCGTCCTCATGATAAGCCGGATCAAATATCGCAGCTTCAAGGACATCGATCTTAGAAGCAGGAAATCTTACATCTATATCTTTTTCATCGCTTTCATATTTGTGGCCATTGCCGTGGAACCGAAGTATGCAATCTTCGCCTTCTCTGTGGCATATCTCGCCTCAGGAGTCATACCCGTAGCCTTCGCCTATCTGAGGAAGGCATGCTCCGTTCTGATAGAAAGGAATATAGCCAGCTCGGCTCGTGAGAAAAATGGAGACTACGCAGAAAAAGAAGTTTAATGTTTCCCTTGTGGGAGCCGGAAGACTTCTTGGAAAGGATGTCAAGCTCTTCCTTGAAGAAAGGGAGTTTCCCATCGCCAGATTGAAGCTCCTCGATTCTGAGACATATGAGGGAGCCATCACGGAATACAACGGGGAGGCGAGCTTGATTACAAAAATCGAGGAAGACTCATTCCTATATTCGGATATCATCTTCCTGTGCTGCGGTGGACAGGAAGGAAAACAGTATGCTTCCTTCCCGAGGAAGGAGGGATCCCTCCTCATCGATTTCTCTCTGACACACGCCGGAAGGGAACAGGCACCAGTCATAAACTGTGATATCAATCTTGAGAGCATGAGGAAAGGTAAGGGGATCGTTTCTTCTCCTCAGCCGATCAGCATCATCCTGAGTAATCTCCTCCATCCTCTCGATCTCGCCTTTGGCATGGAAAGGATCTCCGTAAATGTATTCCAGCCTGTTTCCGATTTCGGTGAAGAGGGGATTGAGGAGCTTCACCAGCAAACGATAAAGATCCTGAGTTTCAGCAAAATCCCGAAGAATGTTTTTGGGAGGCAGCTTGCCTTCAATCTAATCCCGGGCAGCATGCTTTCGACCAGGCAAAGGGAAGCAGCGATTGATACCGCTATTTCCCAGGAGGTTTCCGAGATCCTGGGCTGGCGTGACAGGAGACTGGCGACGAGGATCATCGTCGCCCCGGTCTTCTTCAGCCACTCCTTCTCCATTCATCTCATGCTGAAGAGCAGGCCTCAATCCTCTCAGGTAAACGATGTCCTGAATAAGATAAAATGTATGAAAATCTCTACAAAAGGGCGAGGCGTAACTCCGGTGGAAGCGACGGGAGAGAGGCAAATGTACGTCTCCGAATCCTGTGAGGACGGCCTCTCCTCGGGAGGCTTCTGGCTATGGATCGTATCCGACCATCTGCGGTCGGACGCCGCGCTTAATGCAGTCAGGATAGCAGAGGCTTTCATATCCGCCTCCAGCGTTAACTGAAGCACGGTGAGACCGATTTCTTATTAGAATCTTCGGATCATGCCACGGCCATGAAGATACGAGGAAAATGATATCGATTAAGCGAGGTCATATTATGCAAAGATACTTTTTGGGATCATGTTTCTTAAACATCACGCTGTTGATCTTGAGCACGCCGGCATTCTCCCAGCAAGCTAATTTTGCGGAGAAGGCTGAGGGTGCCATCTATGCCCTCCAGGCCAGCTATGATGTGGAGACGAACCTCCTCAAGAAGGACCTGAGCGACTATCATAGGATATCCGTGGAACTGGGCGTCATCTTGGAGAAGCTCAGGGATCTTTACAACGAGATGGACGCTCTCCTCAAGAAAGAGAGCGCCACGGCGCTCACGCCTATCGAGATGAAGGAGATGGAGATAGATGACGCGGAGAAGCAGAGGGCTTACCTGATTGAGGAAGGGGAACGATCCAGAGAGAAGATCCGGGAACGGCTCGCCCGCTTAGCCCTCCTCAATCAGAAAATAGCCGAACTCAAAGAAATGCTTCCACGGGAAGAAGAATCTCTTACGGGGAAATGGGACATCAGCTTGCTTCCGGGTGGCGATAAGGGAATCTTCTGGCTGAAGCAATCCGGGACCATTGTCACCGGGCAGTATCAGCTCGAGGGAGGGTGGAAGGGAAGCCTTCAGGGGACCTTTGTTGATCGTAAGATCTTTCTGCAGAAGATAGATTCCAAGCTTGGCCGCTCCGGTGAATACGAGGGTTTCCTCTCCCAAGATGGGAAGAGCGTCCGCGGGACATGGATGGATTACGATGTCTCAGGGGGGAAAGCTTCGTCAGGGTCATGGGTGGCAACTCGACGGGAGGGATGATTTGACATCTCTAAAATATGAACTCTTCATTGCCTTGAGATACCTCAAGGCAAAGAGAAAGCAGACTTTCATCTCCGTCATTACCTTCATCTCCATTATTGGTGTTGCCGTCGGTGTAATGGCGCTCATCATCGCTCTGGCCTTGATGACCGGTTTCCACGAAGACATTCAAAAGAGGATCCTGGGGGCCAATTCCCACATTACAATCTTCAAGAATTCTGGAAAAAGCGAGATGGAAGATTATGGGAAACTCATCGGGTCCATCAAAGAGATCCCCGGCGTGGTGGCGGCATCGCCGGTGGTCTATTCTCCGGGAATGATCACAAGCGCCATTGCCATCACGCCATCCTATACGTTGATAAACGGCATCGATCCTTCCCTTGAAAAGGATGTCACAGACATCGAGAAGAACATGATTGCTGGCTCTCTGAGCCATCTTGGTAAGGAAAGGGAGAAAAGGAAGGAAGGGATCGTCCTGGGCGCTGACCTTGCCGCTTCCATTGGGGTTGTTTGCGGGGATATAGTCGAGGTGTCCATCCTGAGACCTAGACTGTCCCCCTGGGGTATTGCACCAAGAACCAAACCCTTCAAGGTGGTTGGGATCTTCGACGCTGGCTTCTTTGAATACAACAGCGCTCGTTCTTACATAAACATCAATGAGGCGAAACGCTTCTTCGCCCTGAACGGAGCGAGCTGGATCGAAGTGAGAGTGGAAAGTCTCGACATTCTCGATGATGTCAAGGGGAAGATCTCGGAGCGGATCGGAAGCGGCTATCTGGTCGATGACCTCATCAACCAGAACAGAAATTTCTTTTCAGCGCTGAGGCTCGAGAAACTCTACATGTTCATTTCTCTTGGCCTCATCGTCCTCGTGGCCGCCCTTAACATCATCTCAACGTTGATCCTCATGGTCATGGAGAAGGTCAAGGATATCGGGACACTCGTTTCGATGGGAGCCACATCCCGGAGCATCATGGTAATATTCATGCTTCAGGGCCTCATCATCGGTATCATCGGGACGGTGACGGGATGCATCTCCGGATTCATCCTCTCATGGATTTTCGATAAATACCGGCTCTTCAAACTGAACCCTGAGATCTACTTCATCCCGTACGTACCCTTCGAAGTGAGAATCCTCGACTTCACGGCTGTGGCTTTCCTTGCGGTCGTTGTTTCCTTCCTGGCGACGCTCTACCCTTCGTGGAAGGCATCCCGTCTGGATCCGGTGGAGGCGATCAGATATGAATGAGGTTCTGAGATGCGAGGCTCTGGTCAAGTCATATCTCACTGGCGAGAGGACGATCGAAGTGCTAAAAGGGGTCGACCTTCAACTGGAGGAAGGGAAGATGGTCGCCGTCGTGGGTGAGTCAGGGGTGGGAAAGAGCACACTCCTGCATATGCTCGGTGCTATCGATCGGCCAGATTCCGGGAAGGTCTATCTGAGGGGGATCGATCTCTTCGCCAGAAATGGAAATGAGCTGGCGCAGATCCGGAACCGGGAAGTCGGCTTCGTCTTTCAATTCCACCACCTCCTGCCGGAATTCACAGCCCTGGAGAACGTAATGATGCCTTTTCTGATCGGTGGCACTCCAAGGGGAAAGGCTGAGGAACCAGCCGCTGAGGTTCTCTCGGAACTCGGCATGGGGGACCGCCTCGACCATAGGCCGCATCAGCTCTCCGGAGGAGAGCAACAGAGGGTGGCGATCGCAAGAGCCATCGCCATGAGACCCTCTCTGATCCTCGCGGACGAGCCGACAGGCAATCTGGATCCGAGAACGGGACAGCTCGTATTCGAACAGATCCAGAAAGTGCAGAAGAGCCATAGTTTCACCGTCGTAGTGGCAACGCACAACGAGAACCTTGCAAGGAGGTGTGATAGAATATTTCGCATTGTCGATGGAACCTTGAAAGAATTAAGCGACGCGGAAATAAAAAAATACTTTGAAATTTAGCCGCCTTAGGCGTAAATCTTAAATAAGGGAACAATTCAGGATGTTCGAGAAGTTTACGGATAAAGCCAAGAGAGTTCTTTTCATAGCCCGGTACGAGGCAAGTCAGAGCGGTAGCCGCGTCATCGGAACGGAACACATCCTCCTTGGTCTTCTCAAAGAAGGAGAAGAAATCACGAGGGAGATCTTTGAGAGAGCCTGTATCGACATGGAGCTCCTCCAGGCAGAGATCGAGTCCAGAGGGCCCACCAAAGAGAAGATATCGACATCAGTTGAGATCCCGTTCAGCGAAGAAACCAAGAAGGTGCTTCTCTGCGCGGAAGAGGAGGCCGAGAAACTGATGCATCACTTTGTTGGAACAGAGCATCTGATCCTCGGGCTCTTGAGGATTGAGGACTCCATTGGCGGAAAGATCCTCATCGAAAGGGGGATGAAGCTCTACACAGTCAGAGAGGATGCCGTCACCATCAACAAGAAACGATACGGGCAAAAGAAGAGAAAGGAGACCCCTTTTCTAAATGAGTTCAGCAGGGACCTGAGCGAGATGGCGGCCAGGAAAATCTTCGATCCTCTGATCGGAAGAGAGACCGAACTGGATAGAGTCCTTCAGGTTCTTTCCAGGAGGAGAAAGAACAATCCCGTCTTGATCGGAGAAGCCGGGGTTGGGAAAACAGCCATCGTGGAAGGGCTTGCGCAAAAAATGCTTGAAGGGGATGTCCCTCCGGCACTCCAGCACAAACGGATCCTCGCTCTCGACATTTCGCTCATCGTCGCCGGGACAAAATATAGAGGCCAGTTCGAGGAGAGGCTGAAGGGGATACTCTCAGAACTTCAAGGGACCGACGATATCATCATCTTCGTGGACGAGATTCACACACTCATCGGAGCAGGCTCCGCAGAGGGCTCCCTGGATGCGGCAAGCATTCTGAAACCGGCCCTCTCGAGAGGGGAGGTGCAGTGCATCGGGGCGACTACTCCCCGTGATTATCACAAGTACATCGAGAAGGATCGCGCGCTCGTGAGGAGGTTCCAGCCCATCAAGATCTCCCCGGCGACGGAGGAGGAAACAATCAACATCCTCACTGGAGTCAAGGAGAGGTACGAGAGGTTCCATAGGGTGAGGTACACCGATGAGGCTATCCGGGCAGCGGTCTATCAGTCTAACCGGTACATCACGGATCGATTCCTTCCCGACAAGGCTATCGATGTCATTGATGAGGCGGGAGCCCGGGTGAAACTTATGGGAAGACCTTCCAGTATGGAGTTGCGCCGCATCGAGAGAGATATGAAGAAGGCGGAAGAGGGGATGAAGGGAGCCCTCTCCGAGAAAGATTTTAACAGGGCCGTGGAGTTTCACAGCGATGAGACCAACCTTAGAAGGACATATGAAGAGCTAAAGGCAAGGTATGAGAAAGAATCCAATCTCGTCCTCGAAGTAACGAGGGCGGAAGTGGAAGAGGTCGTCTCCAGGTGGACCGGTATCCCTCTCTCTTCCGTCATGGAAGAGGAAGTCGATAAACTATTAAAGATGGAAGACTATCTCCATGAGAGAATCATTGGGCAGAGCGATGCCATCTCGGCTCTCTCGCGAGCCATCCGGAGATCGCGTGCGGGTTTGAAGAGCCCGGTCCGCCCGGTCGGTTCCTTCGTCTTCCTGGGTCCCACAGGGGTGGGGAAGACGGAAGTTGCACGCCGGGTGGCGGAGTTCCTCTTCGGAAATGAGAAGGCACTGATCCGTTTCGACATGTCCGAATACATGGAAAAACATTCCATCGCAAAAATGATAGGGTCCCCTCCCGGGTACGTGGGCTACGAAGAAGGGGGGATCCTCACCGAGAGAGTCAAGAGAAAACCCTATTGTGTGATCCTCCTCGATGAGATCGAGAAGGCTCACCCCGATATCCTTAACATCCTCCTCCAGGTCTTCGAGGATGGGCAGCTCACCGATGCCTATGGCGATGTAGTCGATTTCAAGAACAGCATCATCATCATGACCTCCAACATCGGTTCTACAAGGATCACCAGGGGAGGACCAATGGGATTCAAGTCCAGCGACGAAGCGATGGCTTACAAGGATCGAAAGGAGATCGTCTTGAACGAGGTCAGAAAAACATTGAGCCCGGAATTCCTGAACCGAATTGATGAGATCATCGTCTTCGACTCTTTATCAGAAGAGCAGCTCTGGCAGGTGGCCAGGCTCATGGTGAAGGATCTCAACAGAACCCTGTCCAGTAAGAATATCGAGGTGAAACCTGTCGAAGAGGTCTATCAGTGGCTCGTCAAAAGCACTTGCACGGATCGCTCTTACGGGGCGAGACCTCTCCGGCGCGCCATCCAGAAGCACATCGAGGATGTGATCTCCGAGTCCCTTATCCAGGGGAAGTTCCAGGAGAAAGATATCATTGAGGTCTTCCTCGAAGGGGGAAAACTTTCCTTCCGAAGCGTTATCAAAACGGCCCTTTAAAACTTGCCTGGCGGGATTTTTCATGTAAAATAGTTGCGACATGAATCATCTTCGCTTCAGTTCCACGAAAAGAAGGTAATGCGTAAGCCCATAAGTCCCATAATTTTCGCCTGCACTCTTGTCATATTCCCCGTCATGGCATTTTCTGCGCAGGAGATCATCGAGAAGATTGAGCTGACGGGGAACACATACTTCACGAAGGATGCATTCTTTCATCTACTGACTCTGAAGGAAGGTGACCCTTACGACGAAGATAGGATCAAGAAGGAGTATAAGAAACTCTGGGATTCCGGCTATTTCAGCGATCTCTCGGTCGAATCCGAGGATGGTGAGAAGGGAAAGATCATTCGGTTCAGGATCAAAGAGAGAGCCAAGATCACCGGGATCGAGTATGACGAAGTCAAGACCATCACGCGCACAGAGATTGAAGACCGTTTGAAGGAGAGGGGAATCAGCTTCAAGACCAATGTTCCTCTCGATATGAAGACCATCTGGAAGGTCGAGGAGACGATCAAGGAACTCCTGGGGGCCAAAGGATATCTGGATGCAGTGGTCAAGGCGGAAATCAATCCTATCACAGCAACGACTCGAACTGTCCATTTCAAAATCAAGCGCGGCAGCAAGACGAGGATCAAGAAGATTGATTTCGTTGGCAACAAGGTATTCCGGGGCAGAAAGCTCAAGAATACAATGAAGTACACGAGGGAACACTGGTTCCTGTCGTTCCTCACCAAGAAAGATCTCTATCATCCATCAAAGTATGAAATGGACATAGGTACCGTCCGTGACATATACCTCAACGATGGCTACATGGATATCAAGCTCGGCACCCCCATCGTCGAGGTGAGGGAAGAGAAGAAAAAGGAGAAACCTCTAAAGCCTGAGAAGGAAGAGAAAAGAACAAAGAAGATCACAGAGCTCGAGAGCAAGATGAAGGCCATGGAAGAGAAGAAGGAAACGGACAGGAGGGCAGAGAAGAAGCGAAAGAAAAAGATCGAGAGGCTGCGCACCGATCTCAAGAAGAAGACGGATAAGCTGCAAAGGAGGAGGGAAGAGGTCGGGGAGGTCAAAAAGTGGGTCTATCTCACGATCCCGGTGACGGAAGGGTCTCGCTACACCTTGGGTGACGTCAGCATTACCGGAAACACGGTCTTCACCGAGGAACATATCAGGAAGAGGGTTCCCCTGAAGAAGGGAGACATCCTCAACGAGGGGCTTCTGAAGGTGGCCGTCGAGGTCATCACGGCGGACTACGGAGAGAAGGGATATCCCTATGCCTCGGTGAACCAGCAGAAGACGAGGAGAGAGGGAAACATCGCGGATGTCCTGATTCAGATCGACGAGGACCAGCAATACTATATCGAGAAGGTGGAGTACTTCGGGAACAATGTGACCAACGACAGTGTTCTGAGGAGAGAGATGAGGCTGAATGAAGGGGATCTCTTCAACAGGAAGAAGATGAACCTGAGCTTGGTGAAGCTCAACCAGCTCGGCTACTTTGCGCTTACCGAGGAACCTGTAATCGAACCGATTCCTGGAGAGAACCGGGTCAGAATAAAGATTAAAGGGGAAGAACGTGGCAGGAATGAGATTCAGGTAGGAGGAGGTTACAGCGGCCTCGAAGGGGCATTCTTTGCCGGATCTTATTCCACGAAAAATTTCCTCGGGAGAGGAGAGGTCTTCTCCATATCACTTCAGATCGGTGGAAGGAGCAACAGGTATTCGCTATCTTTCATAGAGCCGTGGCTGTTCGGAAAGCCATACACTCTCGGTTTCAACATCTATCACACACAGATCGATTTTGGAAGGAATCTGAAGAGGACCGGGCAGGGTGGGGGGATCATCCTCGGCAGGCAATTCGGTTACTTTACAAAGATCAGGCTGGATTACAACTTCGAGGATGTCGAATCTGATGACATTTACGGGAACATCCAGGAAACGAGGATCAGCAGCCTCACCCCTTCCGTTTACTACGATACCGTCAACAACCCGTTCAAACCGAGCCGTGGCTTTCTCGTCGGGTTGACTGGAGAGCTCGCGGGAGGCTTCCTGGGAGGGGATGTGAATTTCTATAAGCCGCGGCTTGAATCGACATACTATCTCCGCTTCATCAAGAAGACTTTCTTCGGGATACATGCCGAAGGAGCTTACATCGGTCCCTTCGGCGAGATGGATCTTGCAGGTTTTGTTGACGGTGTTCCCCGATTTGAGCGCTTCTTCCTCGGCGGAGACTATCTGGGGCCGAGGATCTATGAAACGCGTTCCATCTCTCCCATAAGAAAAATGACGTTTCCCTATAAAGATCCGATCACGGGTGAGGAAAGCAGCTATGAGATGGAGGTCTATGTGGGGGGGAACAAGTACCTCCTGGTGCAGCTCGAGTATGTCATCCCCATTTCCGAACCGGTCTCTTTAGTCTTTTTCTATGATGCGGGGAACTCCTTCGATAACGGCCAGAGGATATCATTTTCCGATATGAGGATGTCCGCCGGGATTGAGTTGCGGTTCTACATCCCCATGTTCCAGGTCCCCCTCCGGCTCATCTACGGGATCCCGATCAACGAGCAACCCTACGATGAGATCAATCGGTTCCAGTTTTCCATCGGAACAAGCTTCTAGCTTTCTGCTATAATCTTTGAACAAAAGGAAAAAGCGATATATCAATGAAAGGAGATTTTAACGTGAGAGGAAAATGGTTGGTATTGGGACTGATACTCTTATTCATTCTGGGAACTCCGGTCTTTTCTCAGGTCAAGATCGGGGTCTTCGACTCTCAAAGAGTGAGCGAGGAAACGGAGGAAGGCAAGAAGTACGCGCAGGAGCTGGAGAGGACAAGGAATGCCAAACTCGCAGAGATCGAAGCCAAGCAGAAAGCGATCGGCGATCTGCAGAGCCAGCTCTCGGCCCAGGAGATCTCTCTTAGTGCAGAAAAGAGAGAGACGATGCTCAAGGAGATTCAGAAGAAGAATGTCGAACTTCAAAGGTTGAGAGACGATGCCAGCAGGGAGTTCCAGAACGAGCTTCTGGAAGCCCAGAAGAAATTTCAGGATGAACTGATCCGGATTGTCGAGGAAATAGGGAGAGAACATGGTTTTGCGTTGATCTTCGAGAAGATCCAGTGCATCTATTATTCCGGCGCTGTTGATATCACGAATCGGGTCATAGAGAAGTTCAATCAATCCTACCTGGAAAAGCAGAAACAGCCGCAGCAGACGCCTCCGCAACAGCAGCCCAAATCTCAGGGGGGAAAATAGGAGAACGCTGTGGGAAAGGAATGGACCCTGAAGGAGATCGCCGATAGGGTGAGAGGCGATGTCGCAGGCGATCCGGCATTGATCATCAAAGGGGTCATGCCGCTCGAGACGGCGCGCGATGGCTTCATCTCCTTCCTGTCCAATCCAAGATACAAGGATAAAGCAAGGACGACAGAAGCTTCCGCCATCATCGTCTCCCGGGACATGGTCCTGGAAGGAAAAAGCCTCATCCGGGTCGAGAACCCCTATCTTGCATTCGCCATCGTCCTGGAAATGTTCCATGCCGAAGAGCATATACCGACAGGTATCAGCCCCGACGCAAGGTACGGAAAGGGCTGCAATCTGGGTAAGGAAATCTCGATTGCTCCTTTAGTCACCATCGGGGATAACTGCGTGATCGCGGACAGGGTCAGGCTTTTTCCTGGAGTCCACGTTGCAGATGACTGTTTCATCGGAGCCGAAACTATCATATACGCCAATGTCTCCATCTACCGGAAATCGAAGATAGGTTCCCGCGTCATCATCCACAGCGGGACGGTAGTGGGAAGCGATGGATATGGGTTTGCCACGGATCGAGGGAAACACCACAAGATCCCCCAGGTCGGAGGAGTCGTCATCGAGGATGATGTCGAGATCGGCTCCAACTGTTCCATCGATCGGGGCACCATGGGAGATACTGTCATCCGCAGAGGGACAAAGATCGATAACTTGGTACAGATCGCTCATAATGTTGTCATCGGGGAAGATTCACTGATAGTCGCCCAGGTGGGGATATCGGGAAGCACTGAGATCGGGAAGGGGGTCATTTTCGCTGGACAGTCGGGAGCGGCGGGCCACCTGAAGATTGGGGATGGAGCCATCATCGCCGCAAAATCAGCCGTTTTCGAGGATATTCCGCCTAAGGCTTATGTGGCCGGCTATCCTGCCATCGATAACATGCGGTGGAAGAGATCACAGATTACCTTTGAGAGGCTCCCTGAATTCCGCAACGAAATCGTGAAGTTGCGTGAGCGGATAGATTGGCTCGAGAAAAAATTACGCGGGGAGGGGTAATGTTTGATATTAAACAGATTATGTCCATCATTCCGCATAGATATCCCATGCTGCTGGTGGATAGAATCATCGAATTGGAAGAGAACAGAAGGATCGTCGGGATCAAAAACGTGACGGTTAACGAGCCGTTCTTCCAGGGACATTTTCCAGGGAATCCCATCATGCCCGGTGTCCTGATCATAGAAGCCATGGCGCAGACGGGAGGCGTTCTTCTCCTCCATTCCGTTCAGGAGAGGGAAAAGAAGCTCATCTATTTCATGTCCATCAACAATGCCAAGTTCCGCAAGCCCGTCATCCCCGGAGATACTCTCAGGCTGGAGGTTGAAGTCCTGAACCTCCGTTCATGGACATGCAAGCTCAAAGCAGTGGCGAAGGTTGACGAAAGCATAGTAGCCGAGGCTGAGATCACGTCGGCCATGGTCGACAGATAAAAAAATCGCGCTTGCCCCATCTCTTAGATTTTAATTCGATGAAGATCAGTCGATGAAAATAGACGAAGAGCCATAACGATGAGCAACACAACGTTCATAGATTCGAGGGCAACAGTCAGTCCAAAAGCGCAGATCGCTTCCGGTGTCTCCATCGCTCCATATGCAGTCATCGGCGACAATGTGAAGATCGCTGAGAATTGTCGGATTGGAGCACACGCATTCATCGATGGAGACACAGAGATCGGGGAAAACTGCAGCATCTTTCCTTTCTCTTCAATCGGAACCTATCCGCAGGATCTTAAGTTCAAAGGAGAGAAGACTAAATTGAGGATCGGAAAGAACAATACTTTCCGGGAGTTCATCACGGTGAATCTGGGGACGGCAGGAGGTGGCGGGATCACAACGATCGGCGATAGCAACTTTTTCATGGCATACAGTCACATCGCCCATGACTGCCACATCGGGAACGGAACGATCTTCGCCAATGCGGCGACCCTCGCCGGTCATGTCGAGGTAGAAGATTTCTCGACCATCGGCGCCTTCTCGGGAGTCCATCAGTTCTGCCGCATCGGAAAATACGCCTTCATCGGAGGATATTCTGTCATCACACAAGATGCCCTTCCCTACGTGCTGACCGTGGGGAACAGGGCAAAATCCTATGGAATCAACGTCATCGGGCTTCAGAGAAGAGGCTTCCAAAAGGAGCCCATCGAGGCGATAAAGAGCGCATATATGACCATCTTCAGATCGAAGATGCTTCTCAAGGATGCTCTGGCGAAAGCGGAGTCTGAGTTCGGAAGTTTCGAGGAGGTCAGATATTTCTGTCAGTTCATCAGGGCCTCCAGACGGGGCGTCATCCGCTGAAGGAGGGACACACCGCCGTCGGAGGCGATCTTCCATCCATGCTTCATCAACTTGTGGCGAAAGATCCCATCTATACAGCATCTAAAAGCGAGGAATCAGACTATTGAAGTTTAAGTGGATCGTCGATTAAGGAGTGAGAAATGGTAAGAGTGGCCGTCATCGGAGTAGGGCATCTGGGTCAGCATCACGCGAGGATCTATTCGTCTCTCCATGGCTGCAGGCTCGTCGGCGTAGTGGATGTCAACAGAGAACGGGCGAAAGATGTCGCAGAAAAGTATGGTGTGAAATCCCTGGACTTCGGAGATCTCTTTGGCAGAGTCGATGCCGTCAGCATTGCCGTCCCCACGATCGACCATTTCATGGTAGCTTCGGCATTTCTGAACAACGATTGCCATATCCTCGTGGAGAAGCCGATGGCCGCCACGATTGAGGAGGCGCAGATTCTTATAGATCTGGCCCGAAGGAAAAACAGAGTCCTCTTCGTCGGTCACACGGAACGTTTCAACCCGGTCGTCCAGGAAGCCCGGAAGAAGATCGCGGATCCAGGATTCATTGAGACCCACAGGCTGGGTACTTTTTCTAGAAGGAGCACCGACATCGACGTCGTCCTCGATCTGATGATCCATGACCTTGATATCATCCTGAACATGGTCCGCGACGAGATCGAATCGGTTGACTCCATCGGCGTGAGGGCGCTCACGGATAAGATCGACATCGCCAATGCCCGGATCAGATTCAAGAGAGGATGCGTGGCCAACATCACGGCGAGCAGGATCAGCAAGGATAAAGTGCGAAAGATCAGGATCTTCCAACCGGAGAGCTACATCTCCATAGATTGCGCCGCCCAGGAGGCACAGTATTATCATCTGGTCCGCGGTGAATCTGAAACGCCGCAGATCAAGATTGAAGATCTTGCGGTGGAGAAGGATGAACCCTTGAAGAGAGAGATCGTCTCATTCTTGACCTCCATCAGGGAGGGAAAGCCTGCGGAGATTCCCGGAGAAGATGGGGTGATGGCCCTTTCACTTGCCTTCAGGATCCTCGAAGGGATGAAAGGATAAAAGGCTATGGACCTGAGGCATGAAACGATCGAAGAGTTCCTGAAAATCTGCATCGCGGAGAGGCGCTTTCCTGGCGCCGTCTATCTTGTCGGCGAAAGGGATAGAATAATCGCCATGGGCGCGCTGGGCTATTCAGTCCTGGAACCGATCAAGATTGAGATGTGCGAGCGGACGATCTTCGACATTGCCTCTCTCACCAAGCCGCTCTGCACGGCCCTCCTGGCCGTTATCCTAGCTGGGCACCGCATCTTCAATCTCAACGATGGCATTCATAAATTCCTCCCCCGGTTCAAGGAAGGACAGAAAAAAAGGATAAAGATAATTCACCTTCTCGCACATATGTCGGGACTTCCGAGGTGGCTTCCCCTTTACCTTCATGGAGATGACCTGGAATCCCGCATCACATATCTGAGCCGGATCGATCTGAAATTCACTCCCGGAGAATGGGTTCTCTATGGCTGCCCCGCGTACATCGTCGCCGCTGAGATCATCAAAAGAGCGGCGGGGGAGAGGATTAATAAACTCTTCAGAGACCTCGTCACGACCCCCCTTAAGTTAAAAGAGACAGGCTTCAATCCCCCTACCGGAAAGTTAAGAAGAATAGCGGCATCAGAGAGAGGGAATCAATTCGAGAAAAGACTTGCTTCTGGCATGGAGAAAAAGGAGGCGGCGAGGTATGCAGGTTGGAGGAAGAAAGTGATCTGGGGAGAATCCCACGACCACAGCTCGTTCACGTTGGGAGGGATTGCCGGTAACGCAGGACTTTTCTCCACCGTGGAAGAACTCTTCGTGCTCTCGAAAGAATTCCTTGGATTTGGCAGAGGCATCTTGGACCGGTCCGAGCGGAACTTCTTCCTGAAAAATCTCACGGAAGGATTGAACGAGGATCGTACTCCCGGATGGCAGATGGCTTCCTCGAAGGAAAGTTCAGCGGGACCATATCTATCCGATTCCTCCATCGGTCATACCGGTTTCACCGGAGTATCACTGTGGATTGATCCCGATAGAAAGAGAACCTACATCCTCCTCACCAACAGAACCCATCCTGTTTACAGGGAGTTCAACATGAACGCCATTCGAAGAAGATTCCACAGAATCGCCGCCTCCCTGTGAACTCCCTTCAATTCATTTTCGAGCAATCCTTGTATGTCCACAAAGGGAAAAGGTGATAATATTATTTTGCAATGAATATGCGGTTGTCATCCATCTTCAAAGCTATTATTTCCTCATGCCTTAAAGCCATCCCTTCAAGAAAGGAATTCAGCATCTTTCACGCGACGATCCTGGCCCTCTTTTTTCATTTTCTATTTCTTCTCTTCTTTCAGGATATAGCATCCGCGTTCTTTGAGCCCATCCCTCTCTACAAGATGAAGCCTCCAGAGAAAGAGATTAAGTTCACCCTCGTCGATAAGAAAGAAGAGATGAGGCGCGAGGAAAAACCGAAGGAGATCCAGAAAAAGGAAATTCCGGCGAGAGAGTTTACCGAGAAAAAGGTCGAGAGAGTCCTGATTCCGGATCCCGAGCGGATGATCCCGGCTGCAAGGGAGGAAACCCGAGATCTGATAGCTGGGAAAGTTCCTCTCTTCGCACCTGACAGATCGGAAGCCGTACAGATGCAAAAACAAGATGCCGGTAAGGTTGATCCAGGGATCAAACAGGAAGGAACGGTTGAAACCAGGAAAGAGGGGAAAACCCTGCCGGGCGAGATCCCACCCGAAAATAAGAAAGAACGGTCGAGAACACCGGTGATCCGCAAAGACCTCTTCGGCGATCTCCATGTGACGCCCCCTGCATCAGCGCAGGGCTCAGGCCAGCCGCACGGAGCAAGCATCAACTACGATTCCGGTTTCTCTCCGAACCTCTCCTTCGAGACGAAGGATTTCAACTGGACCGATTATGCGAGCGCTATCTACATCGCCATCTGGAGGTCGTGGCACAACAGGCTCTATCTTACCCTCGGCAATTTCGAGAGGTGGAGCATCGAGAATAACAGCCCCGGAATCAACAGTGTCACTGGAGTCACCTTCGTCATAGAAAGGAACGGTAACATCAGCGAGATCGCGCTGCTGTATAGTTCTTCCATCGAACCGCTGGATGCCTCCGCAATCGACGCGTTGAAGGAGGCGATACTTCCACCGCTGCCCTCCCATTTTCCCAAGGAGAGGGAACGTGTCACCGCCCGGTTCATTGCCGAAACGAGCATCAAGGCAATGCGATACTGGCTTCCCATCTACAAATACTACGGCTATTTTTAGTTTGAGTAAAATAGCTCCGGGCTTCTGGTATAATGAAAGGTCATTGGGGGATGAAATGACGGAGAAGCAAATGGACTTGGGGAGTGTCATCGATGACTACTGCACGAGGTGCAGGCTCATAATGAATCATTCCGTAGTTGCGATCGTCGATGGGGATGTAAAGAAGGTAAGATGTCTCACCTGCATGACGGAACACCCTTACAGGAAGTGCAAAGGGGGAAAGAAAAAAGACGGCGTTCAATCTCTCTTCGATCAGGTTCTTGCAAAAGTTTCGAGACCCTACCAGCCGACTCCACCACCCAGGAAAAAGAAGAAGTAAACACGGAGAAACTCTATGGAACTTCGCGAGCCTTTGAATGAACTCGTAGCATCACCGCTGGACTTCGTCAGGAAAGAGAACTTCCCACGACCGGAAGAGATCAGAATCTACGATACGACCCTGAGGGATGGGGAGCAGACGCCTGGCGTGGCCTTCTCTCCAGAGCAGAAATATGAGATTGCCAGGATGCTCAGCGACATTGGGGTCCATATAATCGACATGGGATTTCCAGGAGCGGCGGCATCTGATCGAAAAGCACTTCAGATGATCATGCAGGGGAAGGAGAGGGGCGAGATCAGGGAAGACCTCGAGATCCTCGTCATGTGCCGGAGCAACATCAAGGATATCGACGTCACGATGCAGGCTCTCAGAGAGATCGGGATAGATCCAAAGAAAGTAACCTTCTTCATCTTCACCTCCGGTTCGGATCTTCACCTCAAGTACAAGATTGGGAAGACTCTTCTCAAGAGAGAAGGGAAGGATCTGACCGAGTGGCTCGACCTTCCAGTTTCCTTTTACAGGGAAGCCAACATCAAGATGGCCTGTGAAGCTATCTCATATGCCCGTGGTAAGGGGATCAACTCCATAGAATTCGGAGGGGAGGACGGATCGCGCAGCAACGTCAATTACATGATCGATCTGGCCGGAGCCTGCTATGAGGCGGGAGGGACGCGCTATTCCTTTCCCGATACGGTCGGCATTTTCACGCCGGAGGGGGTCGACTACTACATCCCGAAACTGGTGAAGGCATTTCCAGAGAAACCTCTTGTCGTTCACTTCCACAACGATTTCGGTCTTGGCGCCATTAACACCGTGAGAGCCATCAGCCATGGAGCCAACGTCCCGACCATGACGACGAACGGCATGGGGGAACGGGCCGGAAATGCCCCGCTGCATCAGGTCATGATGATCCTTAAGGAGCTATACGGGATCGTCATCCCGGGATTCAGGTACGAGAGGCTATGGGAGCTGCGAAACCTCGTGGAGAGACACTCTGGAATACCCGTTTCTCCGTGCGAGCCGATAATCGGCGAGAACGTCTTCACCCACGAATCGGGAATCCACACGGCAGGACTGCTCATCCACAAGGCCATCTATCAAGTCATCGAGCCGGAGAGCGTGGGCGGAAAACTCCGGTTCGTCTTCGGAAAACATTCAGGAGCGGCTGCCATCGAGGAGATACTCAAGAGGAACGAAGATGAGCTTTCGAAAGAAGGGGTGAAGATAACACCCCATCTCGTCAATCTTCTCATGAATCTCGTCAAGGATATCCGCGAGAAGAAGGCTCTAATCAGCCAGCATCTCGAGGGGATCCTGAGCTATTACTCCCATCTGCACCAGCTCGGAATCTCCGAGGAAGATGTTCTCGCCTATGCCATCGTCCTCGGCCGTGACCAGCAGCTCACATAAATCAGAGTTTCCGCCAGTCATCCACGCCCATGGATTCGCAGCGTCGCACTAAAAGAGCAGGGGGTCTTCTTCAGATCAGGATATCTTTTTCCCAGCCTAATTTGATGAGATGAATTCTGCTTAGATCGCTTGTGCCGATGCGGTGTTTCCTATCGGCAAACGTGATGTGTTTCGTCAGCGGTTTCAAGGGGCGCTCCTCACCGAAGAAGAGTTTCCTCTTTCGCTCCAGAATATGAACCCCGACGGCATCCAGAGCGACCGGGTCGTCGGAGAGAAGCAGGGCGTTGTAATTCCAGACATATTTCCTGTTGAAGTGGTGAGGCCCGCGCCCGTAAAAGAGCGGGGTCAGCATGACGAGGATGTTCAGTCGCGTCTTACCCCTCACAATGGGGAGGTTCCAGATGGCTCCTAGGTCTGCACAGATGTCACCGTGATATGCGGATGGTTCTGGGACGAACATGATATAGTTTTTGATGCAGCCTCCCACGCCCGCCCAGTGATGAGTTCTAAGAGGTCGTGCATTGATGAGAGCGGTGCAATCGGCAAGCGAGTTCCTGGCTCCCCGATCGTCGATCCGGATCTTCCTCGGTTCGATCCCTGTCTGGACGAGGCCTTTCATGATGGCTTTCTCAAGCGGCTCTGGAGTGGGAAGATACTTCCAGACATTGCTCTTGATCCCGACCGTGTCGTTTTGCTTAACGAGGAACTTCCACGCTTTCACGGGATCTTTCTCATCGAGAAAGGCCGTGAGGGCCTTCTCGAGCATCTGCCGGATAATCTTTCCGTCGATCTCCCCGTGTTCCTTTATGACTTTCTCGTCTCGAATGAGGATCACCCTGGCTCTTTTTTGGGGAATGGGATTCTCTTCGGCTTCGAGAGGGAAACCGATGGTGGCACCCAGTCCCGCGCAGGTCGTTCCCCTGATGAAATCCCGCCGTGTTATCACTCTGCAATCGTTCATCGTCATGGCATCTGCTCTAGATTCTTAAGGGTTTTTTCGATTGTATTCTGTGCTGTCTTCTCGGAAAGTGCGTCAAAGACGACTACGACGTACTCTTTTCGGAAGGCAGCGCCCGTCCAACTATTGTTTTCCGTCAGAGTGATTCCTGACTCTTTTCCCTCCGGCATGTAGGCGTTCATGAAGGATTCGAACCCCTGCTTTGCCTTCTCCGGAGTTGGGTACCTTATCGCCAGCAGGTTGAACCTCTCCTTTTTGATTATGTATGGAGCAAGGATGGCATCCGTTTCCTCATCGAGGTGCAGGATATTTCCATCGGCTACGAAGTAGTGATAGTTCAGATTGAAGCTCTTGTGGAAGAAACGGACCTGTCCTGATAGCAACCCTTTCCGTGGAAGGAAACCTCCGCTTGCAAAGGAGCCAGGATCGGCTGCGGCAGAAATGGAACGTTCAATCTCCCCCCCCAGTTCCAGGACAGTTTTCCGGGAAGCCTCTGTTTCCTCTTCGGAGGAGATGGATACGAAGAGATTCCCCTTCCAGAATCTCAAGAGCCCATCGGAATATTCAGAACCTTGACCTATTCCCATGTCGTTTCCTTCCCGCTCGAAGGAGAATATTCCGAGGGCATCTTCAGGTTTCCCCATATCAAAAATTTCCACGGTGATGGCAGGATTCTGTTCCTTTTCGAATCTCCTGACAGAGACCTGACGGAAGCTATAGGTGAGATAAACTTCGGCTCCTCCATCTATGTAATCAAAGAGCGTCTCGCGGTCGAAGAGAGCATCCTTCCCGCTGACCTTCCATCCGTTAATCTCAATTGGGATAGCTGCAGACAAACCCATTGTAATACCTTTTGATTGTTCATTAGAATACAAGATCAAACCAAATAAGGCGATAACAAAGATGTTCGAAACTTTTTTCGTGACAGCCATGCTTGACGATTGCGTTTCGAACAGTATTTCGCTTTGACTATTCATATCTCATTCAATATTAACTTAATTTTATCAATTTTGCATGACCGCGGAAAATGGAAGGCAAATCAGTGAGACAATGGAATTCAGGCTGATGTAAAAGGAGGCGTTACATTGAAGCACGAAAAAATTTCTTGCTCTTTATTGAAAGGAGGGTAATATTAAGGCAAAGTTGGAATGGGGAGACTCTTATGTTGATTCTAACTAAATCACGACATTGGATCCTTGTTCTTCTTCCATTAATTTTTATTGTTGCTTTCATATGCTTTTCCCTAACAATCGCCTACTCTCAGACGATCGGGCAGATGACTGATTTCCGAACCGGGAACAACATTCCGGCATCGATCGATCGGACGGGAACGACTGTTGTTTTCGCCTCCTCTGGCAATCTTACGGGCGGAAATCAAGATTTTTCCTTTGAAATCTTCCTCCTGGAGCCGGTTACAAACACGCTGAGGCAACTAACTGACAATGGGGTGGGAGGTGGGATGACCGCCTCCGTCAGCGACGACGGCGATCGGATCGCATTTATGTCGCGGGCAGACCTGACCGGTGAGAACCACGATCAGAGCGCCGAGATCTTCGTAATGAACCGGGATGGTTCCGCCATCCGTCAATTGACGTCGGCGACCCTGGGCTCCAGCGCGGGACCGGTCATCTCCGGAAACGGGAACTGGATCGTTTTCCAATCCTCAGCCGATCTGACCGCGGGAAATGCCGACAATAGCGATGAGATTTTCATCATAAACTGGGACGGGAGTGGCCTTCGACAGCTTACCTCATCTGCCGCTGGATCAAGCGCTGGTGCCAGGATAAGCGATGATGGATCAAGGGTCGTCTTCTCTTCCGATGCGGATCTGACCGGGGGCAACCCGGACGGATCCGAGGAAATATTCGTGATTAATGCGGACGGGACGGATCTTCGTCAGTTGACATCCGCTGCAACCGGGGACAGCAGCGCTCCTTCCATAAGCGGCAACGGACTTAAGGTGGTCTTCCATTCATCCTCAGATTTGACTGGAGGGAACGCAGACGGAAGCGACGAGCTATTTATCATCAACTGGGATGGCACCGGATTGAAACAGCTCACAAATTCCAAGATCAGTCTTCTCGAAGATGGCAACAGCCAGTATCCCAGCATCGACGATAACGGAACCCTCATTGTCTTTCATTCCAACCAGTATTCGGGGTTCCAGAATCTGGATGCTAACTATGAGATATGGAAGATCAAGCCGGATGGGACGGGACTCACGGCGCTAACTTCATCCGCGGTTGAATACGGGAGCTTCCTGCCATCTCTGAGCGGTGATGCATCGCGCGTCGTCTTCATCGCCCTCGCCGATCTGACCAGCGGTAATCCCGACGAGAATCCGGAAGTTTTCACGATCAAGACGGACAAAACCGCCCTGACTCGCCACACCGATACTATATGGGGTTTTACGGGGAGAGCGGCTCTTTCTGCGGATGGGAGGAAGGTAGCCTTCACCTCTTCGGGAGACCTTACGGGAGGAAATGGAGACCTGAATACGGAACTCTTCATAGTTGATGGAAATGGCTCTAACCTGAAACAACTGACCAGCACGACGCTTGGTGATGCTGGGAAAACCTCCATCACCGGAGATGGGGGAAGAATCTCCCTGAACTCCAGCTCCAATTACACCGGTTCCAACTCCGATCTGAACGATGAGATCTTCGTCATGGATTCGGACGGGACAAACATCACTCAGCTTACGAACACGCTTCTTTCAACCAATGAAAATCCTCGAATCAGCAGGAATGGCTCAAAGATCGTCTTTCAGTCGGATGGGAACATGACGGGTAACAATCCCGACAATTCAATTGAGATCTTCGCCGTCGATCCTGATGGCAGCGGGCTTTTGCAACTGACATCGGCGGCGACAGGTTCGAGCGAGAACCCATCGATCAGCGACGATGGAACCATCATAGCATTCCAATCGACATCTGACCTCACAGGGGGAAATCCCGAGGGGAACAGCGAAATATTTGTAATACGTTCCGATGGCTCAGGGCTTGCGCAGCTCACCTCCTCGGCAACGGGAAGTAGTGAATCGCCTTCGCTCAACGGGAGCGGCTCAGAAGTGGCCTTTTCGTCCTCGGCAGATCTGACGGGGAGTAACGCCGATGGGAACGGCGAGATCTTCGTCATGGGAACGGATGGAACCATGCTAAGGCAGATCACCTCGAGCACGGAGGGCTCGAGTGGGGGACCAGCCTTCTCCGCCGATGGCATCTTCGTCATCTTTTTATCAAGTGCTCCCTTCTTCGGCCTCAATCCAGATGGTTTCGTCGATCTATTCCGGATAAGGACCGATGGCTCGGATCTGAGTCGCCTCACGGCCATCCATTTTGGTGGCGGCAGCGAGGCGTCCGTCAATCAGGATGGCTCCATGGTTGCTTTCACCGGACTGGGAGATTATACCGGTCAGAACCCCGACCTGCTTCCTGAGATCTTCATGGTATATCTGAATCTGCCATCAGTACTTCGAGTCAAGAATAAGGAAAACACGCTCCTTTCCTGGGATACCGTTGCCGGCGCCTGGACCTACGATGTCATCCGGGGCTCACTTGATTCCCTTTCCATCGTTGCAGACAGTGTCGATCTCGGCCCTGTTTCCTGCCTGGAAGACGACTCTCCTGATGCCGATACCGTCGGATTTGAAGACCCGGAAATTCCGCTTCCCGGGAAGGGGTTTTTCTATCTCTTCAGATCGTTCGACGGCATTAACAATTCAGGTTACGGCCAATCCTCTTCCGGTCTCAACCGCATTCCATCAACCGGCGACTGTATTCCTTAGTCAGCCTGAAAAGAGTATTCAATAGTAAATCCGGCAAAATTTCTTTAGAATAACGTTCAGCATTCGCCGAAGTTCGGGTATAATCTCTATCTAAAATCTAAAACAAAAAGCTGAAAGCACCGCTTTAGAGGAGGTTCTAATGCTTACTGAATTCAAGAACGAGCCGTTGACCGATTTTTCTGTTGAGGAAAACCGCAGGAAGATGGAGGAGGCTATCTCCTTCGTCGCATCGAAGCTGGGTGAAGAGTATGACCCGATCATCGGCGGGAAGAGGATCAGGATGAAAGACAAGATCCGTTCTTTAAACCCGTCGAAGTTCGATGAGGTCGTCGGGCTGGTCTCCAGGGCAGACGTCAGACTGGCAGAGAAGGCGATAGACACGGCTCTAAAGACCTTTGAAACGTGGAAACTCGTACCCCCGGCAGAACGAGCGCGGTATCTCGTGAAGGCAGCGGCAGTCATGAGAAGAAGGAAGCTCGAACTTGCTGCATGGATGGTCTTCGAGATAGGAAAGAACTGGATGGAAGCAGATGCCGATGTGGCTGAAGCAATTGATTTCCTGGATTTCTATGCGAGGGAGATGATACGCTACTCACAACCTCAACCGACATTGCCCTATGCGGGGGAGGATAACGAACTCGTCTACATCCCCCTCGGAGTAGGGGTCGTAATCCCTCCGTGGAACTTCCCGCTTGCCATCCTGACGGGGATGACCTCCGCTTCCATCGTTGCCGGAAACACGGTCGTACTCAAGCCTGCCAGCGATACACCCGTCATCGCAGCAAAGTTCATGGAAGTCCTGGAAGAAGCTGGCTTGCCACCTGGAGTTGTGAACTATCTGCCTGGAAGCGGTGGCACAATCGGCGACTACCTCGTAACTCATCCAAAGACGAGGTTCATCACATTCACGGGTTCCAAGGAAGTGGGACTGAGGATCAACGCGCTGGCATCTAAGCACCAAAAGGGGCAGATCTGGATCAAGAGGGTCATCGCCGAGATGGGTGGAAAGGACACCATCATCGTCGACAGGGATACCGACCTGGATGCAGCCGTCGATGGAATCGTTAACTCCGCCTTTGGCTTTCAGGGGCAGAAATGTTCCGCTTGCTCGCGCGTCGTCGCCCTAAAGGAAGTCTATGATGAGTTGCTCAGAAAGCTGGTTGCCAGGGTGAAGAAGATAAAGACCGGTCCGGTCAGGGAATATGAGAACTACCTCGGTCCGGTCTCAAGCAAGAACGCCTTTGAATCCATCCTCAACTACATAGAGATCGGCAAGAAGGAGGGGAGTCTCCTCACGGGTGGCAAGAAGGTCCGAAGCGATGGTTGGTTCATCCAGCCGACAATAATTGCCGACGTGAAGCCAAATGCGAGGATCTCCCAGGAGGAGATCTTTGGCCCTGTCCTTGCCATAATCAAGGCGAGGAACTTTGACGAAGCCATGAAGATTGTTAACAACACTGAGTACGGTTTGACAGGGGGTGTCTATTCGAGAAAAAGAGAGCATCTCGAAAGGGCGAGGAAGGAGTTCCACGTCGGAAACCTTTACCTTAACAGGAAGATCACGGGAGCCCTCGTTGCGGTTCAGCCATTCGGCGGCTTCAACATGTCCGGTACCGATTCCAAGGCGGGAGGAAGGGATTACCTCCTCCTCTTCATGCAGGCCAAGACCATCACCGAGAGATTCTGACATGTCCCTCCGCATAATATAAGTTTGGCATCAAGGAGAGGCTCCGTGGCATCAAGAAGATGATCGTCTTCAATCTAAATGCCATAGCCGATCAGAAGATCATCGAGAGATCTTTCAAGTGGCTCCTTGACTTCGCCCTTTAATCTCAACAGTGAAATGTTGTGCTAGATGCGGTTCAGAAGCTCTTCATCAGGACCTCTGGATGTGGTGGTTTCTCATCGACTTTGTGGAACACTTCATCTTTGCTAAGCTTGTGAATCAACATCGCGATGAGGAGGGGAAGGGCAGTGAAGATTCCTATGAAGATGAAGATTCGGTCGATGCCTGAAGTCTGAGCAACGAATCCTGCGAAGGAAGAGGCGAAGGAACCGAATCCAAAGCCAAGCATGAAGCCGATCCCGAATCCAAGGCTCTGCCATCGAAAAGGTGTGAAGTGAGCGACGAGCGAGTTGCTCACCGGCTGGGCGCTGAAATGGAAGAATGCAAAGAGAGAAGCTGAGAGGATCAGCCAGGACTCATGCGAGAGCCCGATCAGCATCGTGAAGGGAAGACTAAGGCCGATGAGCACGGCAAAGAGAAGAGCGGGTCTGACCCTTCTGGAAAGCCATCCCCCAGCGTACTGTCCGAACATCCCCACGAGAAGGACCAGGGTCGTTGCCATTCCCCCTCTGGCGACTCCTGCATGCTGTGCAAAAAGCGTTGTGAGCTTCCCGGAAATGTTCTGACCCATATAGGCAGGCAGGAAGGTCATGACCCCCCTGTAACAGAACCCGCAGAGCATCTGCAGGAGAAAGGTCAGGAGGAGCGCCTTCCTGTTTATCCTTTCGGGAATTCTCACCTCATCGTTCTTCTCAGGACTGCATGTTTCCTTGAAATTCTTTTCCTTCAACCTTAATGAGAAGAGAAAAGCAACCGCCATGATCCCTAAAAAGGCAAAGGCAAAGTAAGATCCCCGCCATCCGAACTTCGCCGCGATGAGCCCTGCGATGAAAGGGGAAAGAGCAAGCCCCATGCTTCCGGATACTCCATGGATGCCGAATGAATGCCCGATGTCCCTTGCATGTCTGGATATGAGGGATAGTCCGGAGGGATGATAGAGGCTGAGAGAAGCGCCGAGAATGGTTAATCCGGCCGCCAGCATATAGATGCCGTTTGAGAAACCGATTATAACCGACGCGATGACGGCTCCAAGCAGACAGATCTTCATGATGTTAAGGGAGCCGACTCTATCGGCAAAATATCCGGAAGGGAGAGAACCCAGCCCGATGAAGAGGTATGAGATATTGGCAAGGATTCCGAGGATGGCAAAATCTATTTGGAATTCCATCCCAACCATCACGAGGACGGTGGGAAAGATGAACTCGTAGGAATGGATCAGAAAATGGGAGACTCCAGTGGCTGCAATGATCTTCCTGTCATTGTTGATCCTCTTCAACATTTGAGTTTGATAAGTCTATTCTCTACCTCATATTCTGTCAACGCTTCACTTCACCTTTCATTGCGGAGTCGGTTTTTGTGTAATAGAATTGATGACAATTTTTGAAGGGGCATCCTGATGATTCTTGAAATCTTTCAGAAGGGCGGAGTGGTCATGTATCCTCTCCTCCTCTGCTCGGTAGCCGCTCTGGCCATCATCATAGAGAGGCTTGTCAACCTGAGGAAGTCGCGCGTTCTGAAGGATTCTAACCTGGATTATCTCGCGGCTCTTATCGATGATGGCATGATCTCAAAAGCTCTCGAAGTCTGCAGGAACCATCCAGGGATTTTCAACAACATCGTAAAGGCAGGACTCGAACATCACCATCTGGGAAGAGAAGATGCCAAGGAAGCCATCATGGATGCCGGGAGACACGAGGTCCCAAGGCTCCAGAGGTACCTGACGACGCTCGGGACCATCGTAGGCATTTCCCCGCTTCTCGGTCTCCTTGGGACTGTCACAGGAATGATGAAACTCTTCAAGGCAATCGCCGATGTGGGCACGGGACAGCCGGGAGCCCTATCATCCGGGATCTATGAGGCTCTCATCACAACGGTAGCCGGACTGAGCATTGCCATCCCATCTCTCGTCTTCTATAACTACTTCCAGAAGAAGGCGGAGGAGGTTGTCATCGACCTGGAACGCAACTCGATAGAGATCCTGAAGAAGCTTTTTGACTACAAGAAACCCCAGTAACGGGGAGATATCGAGAAGAGAAGGGGAATACAACGAGACGATGAGATTCAGGGAGGGAAAAGAGCTGATCGTAAGGATCGACATATCGCCGCTCGTCGATCTCGTCTTTCTTCTCATAATCTTCTTCTCTGTTTCTACCACCTTCATAGAAACATCGGGACTCAAACTTTCCCTGCCGAAATCAACTGGGATCTCCGAGAGGAGGTCGGAAGACATTACGGTCTACCTCACGGAGGATGGAAAGATTCATTTTGGTGGGGAGCAGGTCACGGTTCCTGTCCTCGAAAAGAAGCTACATGAGGCGATTGCATCGGCCGAGAAGAAGTTCGTAATCATCAAGGCAGATGAGAAGTCCAGGCATGGAGATGTCGTGACAGTTATGGATACCGCAAGAAATGCCGGAGCAGAAGGGATAACGATTGCCACCCGAGCCCGATCCACCCCTCAGGAAAACAAATAATGCCCTTCCTCTTAACAGCCAATTATTTTCGGGAATTTTAGAGCAGAAGCAGGCCGACGATAATAAGAACTATGGCGGGAAGAAGCCCGGCCCCGATCTCATATTGGCCGGTGAAGGAACTTGCGAATTCGAAAAGGGGTTGTTCGAGGATCGCAAGCGAGACAACATTGCCGTAAACCATGCCGCCAAGGGCGCCTGCCGAGACAAGGATAGTTCCGATCTTCCTGAATTTCCCTTTAGAGATATCCTCTTCCGACATCAAGTCGTTATAGAGGAGCCCCCACTTTTCCACCCTGTTGTACAGGGCATAGAGGAGGATCGGGCTGAGGATAAGGGAGACTATTGTGTTATTGATGAGGATGACGTTGCCGAGGGCTATGAAGGGGACGAGTCCCATAAAGTGAAGCCCCCATCCGATGATCAGGGCGCATGCCGCACTGTTGACCAGGACCATGACGATAAACCCCATCCATGAAAGAATGGAATCTGGAAGAGGCCTCTTCCTGCTCCAGGAGGTCCAGAATTTATAAGGGATATAGCCAAGCAGAAGGTTGCCGAAAAAGCCGAAGATCGTTCCCGGCCCGAGCGTTCCGAAAGTATCACCAATAAGGTTGCCAATTGCTGAACCCCAGGCCCCTGCCGGTCCGAAGAGGAACGAGAAGAGGACGGGAAGAGCGTTGGCCGGCCTGATCTCCGTGGCCCCCGGGATGATCGGTATCGGCTTGAAGGGGATCAGAACCGAAGCATAAATGGCGGCACAGACAGCGGTCAGCACGATCATCCTCGTGCTCTTCCACATCGTCACTAAATCCCTCATAATATCCAGTTCTCCTCCTCATTGCCGGTGCGCAGAGCACCCGCCCGATCAATCTTTTGAAACCTCTCCTTATTTATTAATTGAACATTATTCCGCAATTAATTACATTTATCAACCCGGCATTTTAAGAGCTTTTGAAGATGATCGCAGATGAAGCTCCTCCGATAGCTGATGCGTCATGCTTGACATTACTTTTATGTTGAAAAATGATCTTCCGGGGATTAACTTAAAAAGTAAGATACTCTGAAGAGGTTCGATGCGAATAATCGGCGGAACCGTGAAAGGAACCTTGATAAAATCCCTTAAAGGAGAGGAGGTCAGGCCAACATCGGACAAGGTCAGGGAAGCCCTGTTCGACATCCTTTACGGGCGCCTCGAAGGGGCTACCTTCCTCGATTGCTATGCGGGTTCCGGAGCGATCGGTATCGAGGCTCTCAGCCGGGGTGCCTCAAAGGCCGTCTTTGTCGAGAAGGACGGGAAAGTGGCGTCCCTCATCAGACAAAACTTGACCAAGTGCAAACTCGAGGAGAAAGCCATTATCATTAAGGGGGACTTCGAGAGCTCTGTCGGGGATATAAAGAAGCATCAGGATTCCTTCGACATCGTCTTTGCCGATCCCCCTTATCAGGGGGCCGATTACCGAAAAATCGTGGAGATCGTCGAGGGAGAAGGGCTGCTTGAGGAGAACGGGATACTGATCATTGAGCATCTCAAGAAGGCAGAAGTGCCGGCAGAATGGAATCGGATCAGGAGTTTCAAGCGAAAAAATTACGGGCAGACCACCCTCTCCTTTTACCAGTCCAGATGATCATAAAAAATAAATTGTTGATTTTTTGGAATTTAATAAGTTATCATTTAGTCCTTTGTATGTTCATCATTGAGTTTAAAAATTTCATAGGATTTTGAGAGAGGAGACAACAATGAAGATCAGGATAGGGGTAGCAACGGTCATATTCTTAGGATTTGCTTTTGTCCTCATTGCGCCTCTGCTATTCGCCGGGAGCATTCATGAGCATCCGCCAAAACCTCACTTCCCTCCAAAGCACGGGAAGTGGGTGAGGGGGCACTGGACTCCATGGGAGCCGCCGGAGCCCGCCGAGGGTGCTTACATCATCCAGCCCGGTGATACCCTCTGGGACCTTGCCCAGGAATTTCTTGGCGATCCATTCCTGTGGCCCCAGATCTGGGAAGAGAATAAATATATCCTCGATTCACACTGGATCTATCCTGGCGATCCTCTCGTCATTCCGGCCAAACCGATAGTCGTGCCAAAGGAGGAAGAGAAACCTCCTGCCGTTGCGGAGAGACCTGAGGTCCCGCCAGCACCACCCGAGAAAGAGGTTCCACCGGCTCCACCGGCACCCGCTCTGTATCCTGTAGCAAGCATGACCGACATGTACTGCTCGGGCTATATCGAAAGATCGCATCAGGCTTCTGATATGAAAATTGCAGGCAGAGAGGAGGTAAAGAAAGAAGGGCTGGCTGAGGGAGACATCGTTTACATAAACAGGGGCCATGCCGATGGGATCAAGGGGGGCGATAAGTTCTTCGTCATCAAGGAAAGCAGGGAGATCAAGCATCCGAAGCAGAGAAAACTGTATGGAGTCGAAATCGTAAGACTAGGGACTATCCAGGTTATTGCCGTTCAGGATAAAACTGCGACAGCCCAGATCATCTTCTCATGCAGCGACATCAATACGGGCAATGAACTTCTTCCATACCATGAGATCCCCATACCGATGACTGAGGGTTCCACTTTCGACCGATGGCAGACGGAATTTTCAGGAAAGCCGACTGGTTTCATCATTGACACGAAAGATGGCATCGAATCAACCGGTGAGGGACATATCATCTACATCGACCTGGGAGACAATGCGGGAGTAAAGCCTGGAGATTATCTGAGGATATACAGGCCAAATTCCGATGGCAAGGACCTCCCGAGGATCATGCTAGGAGAGATGGTGGTTCTGACTGTCCAGCCTGAAAATTCCACCGGGAAGATCGTGAGCTCTGTGAAAGAGGTCATGAGGGGAGACCTGGTCGAGCTGAAGTAAGGACTATCCCTTAAGCTCCTCTTCCGAAAAAACCTCCGCCGAGAATTTTTCTATCTTGGCTCCCTTCTTCCAGGCATCTCTGGGGAGCCCGGCCTTTATGCATGTATGGGTGAGGAAGGTTTCTCTGTCCCAGTGATATTCCGTGGCAACCTGGGGGAGCAAAAGTCCTTTGCAATATTCCTGGGTGATGATCAACCCGTGCTTTCCAATAATGATCTCATTGATGTCTCTGACCAGCTCGGGGTAAGAGAGCACAGAGATCTCCAGGCTGCTCTCTGCAAGTTCTTCGAGGCTCAGGGGTTCGAATCGGTAGTCTTCCGTTGCGGCTGAGATGGCGCAATCGATGACCGTTTCATAGAGGGGTTTCACGGGGAAGATGTTCCCGATGCATCCTCTCAATTGCCCTCCCCTGTGAATGGAGACAAAGGCTCCCGAATTTCTCCTCAGGGCTTCATCTTCCGTGGAATAGATGAACCGCTTTTTCTCCTTCAGGTGGAGGTCGATCGTCTTCCTTGCGATCCTGAGGAGTTCTTTCTGTTGATCTACGTTCAGCATGATCCTCTGCGTTCGTCCGACATGGAAAATTTTTTCTGATTATAACACAAAAGGAGTTGAAAAAATTTTGCTATGGCGTATATTTATGGCGGTTTTAAATCACTGAAAAATTTTTATTTGATCTTAGAGAGAAATTTTTTCTTTAAAGGGGGCTAAGCTTTTATGAAAGGAATCATCGACAGACTCATTCATGAAATGATAGACAAAGGGATAAAGCTCGAAGAAGCAAAAAAGGAATTCGAGAAGAAGTTCATTGCAGCCGCTTTGGAAAAAAGCAGCGGGAATAGATCCAAGGCCGCCAGAGTCCTTGGCGTTCACAGGAACACGATCAGCAATAAAATAAGCAATCTCAAGATCTAAATCGATTAGGTTCCGGTCTTCTCCTGTCAGGCTTCCTATCGCGCATAGCCGCTTTCCTGCTTAACCTTATCCGATCCTGGCCATCGATGTCGATGACTTTCACGAGAACCTCATCCCCCTCGTGGAGTTCTTGATTGACATCGCGGATCCTGTAGTCGGCGATCTCGGAGATGTGGAGCAAACCTTCCACACCCGGCAGTATTTCAACGAAAGCGCCGAAGTTCACGATTCTCGTAACCTTGCCGACGTAGATCTTTCCGATCTCCGCTTCGGCCGTTATTTCCTTGATGATCTCCATTGCCTTCAGAGCGGATGGTTCATCCACCGAAGCAATGTCCACTTTTCCGTTATCGTCGATCTCGATTTTTGCTCCTGTCCTCTCGATGATGGACCGGATCATCTTTCCTCCAGGACCTATCACTTCACCAATCTTGTGTTTAGGGATGGTCAGCGTGAATATCCTTGGTGCAAAGGCAGATATGTTCTTCCTGGGTTCGGCGATTGTGTTGTTCATGATTCCTAGGATAAAATGAATTCCCTGACGCGCCTGCCCGAACGCCTTCTGCATGATTTCGGGTGTCACCCCGTCAATCTTGATGTCCATCTGAAGAGAAGTTATCCCCTTTGCCGTTCCCGCAACCTTGAAGTCCATGTCGCCATGATGATCCTCGGCTCCGGCGATGTCGGAGAGAATGGCAAACCTGTCTCCCTCCTTGAGGAGGCCCATGGCGATGCCGGCGACCGCTCCCCGCACGGGGACCCCAGCATCCATGAGAGCAAGCGACCCTCCGCAGATCGAAGCCATCGACGAGGAGCCGTTCGATTCAAGGATGTCGGATACGAGCCTGATTGTGTATGGAAATTCAGTATCCGGGGGGATAAGGGGAAGAAGTGACTTTTCGGCGAGAGCTCCGTGTCCGATCTCCCGTCGTCCTGGACCTCTCAGAGGCTTGACCTCACCAACGCAGAAGGGTGGGAAGTTGTAATGCAACATGAATCGCTTCTCGGCTTCCCCTTCCAGCCAGTCAATGGTCTGGGCATCTGCAGAGGTTCCAAGCGTAGCCGTGACAAGGGCTTGAGTCTCCCCTCTTGTGAAAAGGGCTGAACCATGGGTCCTCGGCAGGAGCCCAACTTCTGTTCGAATGGGGCGGATCTCGTCAAATTTCCTTCCATCGAACCGCTTTCCGTGGACCAGAACTTCCTCCTTAAGGATCTCATTCTGGATCTCCGAAAAGGCTTTGGAGGCGGCGGCCAGTTTTTCCTCGTCCCCTTCCGGGATGTCAGAGGTAATTGATTGAAAGATCTCATCCACACGCTTGTAACTGGCAATCTTCCCTCTAATCTGCATCGCCTCTCTTATCTCGTCCTTCCTGGCATTGATCATCGCCTGAAGGTCTGGCGGGATCTCTCTTCGTTCGCAGCTCCTCTTGGTTACATTCCTTTCGGCCATCATTTCTTTCTGCACGGCCACGATGTTTTCTATTTCCCGATGCCCGGCTATGATGGCTTCCATCATCTCCTGCTCTGTGACCTCCTTTGCTCCTGCCTCGGCCATGACGATCTCCTTTTCAGTTCCGGCTATGACGAGATCAAGACGGCTCTCATCGAGCTGCGCGTAGGTTGGATTGACGACGAGGGTGCCATTTACAAGACCGACCCGGACTGCCGCAATGGGAGCCTTGAAAGGGATGTCTGATAGGGAAAGGGCAAACGATGCTCCCGTGACGGCAAGGACATCCGGATCGTTCTCCAGGTCTGCTGAAAGAACGAGCGCGATAACCTGTGTCTCAAAGTTCCAGTCCTCAGGAAATAGAGGCCGTACGGGTCGGTCGATGAGACGGGAGGTCAGGACTTCCTTCTCGTTGGGTCTTCCCTCTCTCTTGAAGAATCCTCCGGGTATCTTCCCAGCAGCATAAGTGTTTTCCCTGTAATCGACTGTAAGAGGGAGAAAGTCCACGCCTTCTCTGGCTTTCTTATCGGCAACTACAGTCACCAGGACGACAGTGTCACCGTAACGGACAAGGACATTTCCATCGGCCTGACTTGCCATGATTCCGGTGGAGATGGACATGACTCTTCCACCAACGCTTATCTCCTTTATTTGACTCAACTTTTAGATCTCCTTTTTTTCTTGTTCGTTCTTTGAACGCACTCTGTCCCATGATTGTGGATTCTGCAGATCTGCATAAATATCTTCCTGACCGCGTAAGTCAGAGAGAGCCTGTATCATGATCTCAGGGTAGCATTCATCTAGAGAAAGTGGGGATCATAACTTGGGGGATTTCTTTGTGGGATCTAATTAAATTAAGGGCTATAGATTTTAATAATAAAATGTGTATGAAGGTTATTAAATGAGTGCTTATAAGAACCCTTAATTCTTTTAATTCCCACTCTTCATAATCCTCTCTCTGTCCTACTTTCTCAATCCGAGCTTATCGATGATATCGCGATACCTTTCGATATCCTTCTTCTTAAGGTAATCGAGGAGCTTTCTCCTCCTGCCCACCATTCTGATGAGCCCCTGTCTCGAGTGATGGTCTTTTTTATGTGCCTTGAAATGTTCCGTAAGATCTTCAATTCTTTTGCTTAGAAGAGCGATCTGCACCTCAGGGGACCCTGTGTCTACAGTATGCTTCTTGAACCGCTCGATAATAAAGCTTTTCCTTTCCTTGTTCAGGGGCAAAATCAATTTCACCTCCTTTTATTTGGGCAGTAATCTACCATACTTTTCCCGCCTTGTAAAGGCTGCGTCCTTTGCAAAAAGGGGGGCTCATAAGGCCCCCCTTCAGGTCAGCCTAGTGCTCGTCCTCAAGAAGCCCAAAAGCAGAATCTTGAAAGTCGTCCTTTCCCCATATTGCTGAAGCGCCTACCGTCAGCTCCTCTTAAAATTTTTAAATATTAACATAACAGTTTCTGATAAGTAAATTCTTTTTTGCCTCTCCATTTTTGGAGTTTCCTAAGTTCCACAATATTCAGGAAATTCCAATCCATTTTTTATATTGACTCAGTATGAACCTGAGGTGTATAAAATTCCACTGATTGTAAAAAAATAGCAATGGTTTCTGTGAAAACTGAGAATAGGAAAGGGTAGCTTATTAACCGGGAGCTGACGCTTCGAAAAAAACTTGCCTGGGTCTTTCTTCTCTACTTTGCGGAAGGATTCCCCTATGGCATAGTCAAGGATGTCCTTCCAGTCTATTTTCGGGAACATGGTTTGTCCCTGGCCGGAATCGGGCTTTTCTCGTTGCTCGGGATTCCATGGACGCTGAAATTCCTCTGGTCTCCCCTTGTGGACCGCTTTGGAGAGAAACGGCACTGGGTGACCTCTTGCCTGATGGCAATGGCAGTGCTTGCTGTTTTGGTCCCTTTCTTTAAACCTGTTGTCATGACTCTGAGTCTGTGGATCGTCCTTTTAGGCTTTACTATGGCATCAGCGACTCAGGACATAGCCATAGATGCCTATACGATCGGCCTCATGGACCGAGGAGAGGAAGGGGAGGCCAACGGTATGAGAGTCACTGCTTACCGCATAGCGATCATCGCTGGCGGTGGAGGAATTGTCATCCTGTCGGAATCGATCAGGTGGAAATATCTCTTTCTGATGGCCTCCATCATTTTTTGCATTCTCGCCTTTAGATCATGGCACATTCCCAGGATCATTGTTCCTGTTGAAAAGCGCCGGGAGTGGCTTACGGCCTTGAGATTCTGGCTTAGCCAGCCGGGAGCCATGGCGGTCCTTCTATTTGTCATCATATACAGGCTGGCCGACTTTACGATAGGTCCGATGATTAAACCTTTCTGGCTTGACAGGGGTCTCTCGGCAGGAGAGATCGGTGCGGTCTCCATATCGCTCGGTGTGGTAGCCACCATAGCAGGAGCTCTGCTGGGCGGCCATCTTACGACCAGGTGGGGGATCTTTCATGGCTTATGGATACTCGGCTTTGCGCCGGCTCTCTCCAATCTGGGTTATGCCGCCATCGCATGGATAGATCCGCCTGCGCCGGATATCATGATGACCTTTTCGTCCTTTGCGAGTTCCGGATTCATATATGCGCTTAAGGAGCCGGCACGGGCCATGATCTACTCTGCATCGCTCCTCGAATCGTTCACCGCGGGTCTCGGGACGGCCGTCTACCTGTCATTTCTTATGAGGATCTGCCAGAAGGAGTTTGCCGCGACGCAGTATGCACTCCTTTCCGCACTCTTCGCGCTGGCTCGCGATCTTTCGGGTGCTCCAAGCGGATGGTCTGCGGAGATCCTGGGTTACTCATCATACTTCACGCTGACTTTCCTTCTTGCCTTCCCAGCCTACCTTCTTCTTCCATGGATCCGATCCTGGATACGCGAGGATAGATAATGGTCTATGCCTTAAACTTTTAGTATAATATGCAGCCCGATTTTGCATCATTGATTCTTAATCGACTGAGCTTTGAAATTGCTATAATTCGGCGTCTAAATTGAAGGAAACGCAGTTTTTCGGAGATCCAATCAAGAAATTAAAGGGAGTGATTCTATGAAGATACGCATCGGCATAATGGGTCTGGGAAGGATCGGGAGAAACGTTTTCAGGATGCTCTATCCACGGGATGATATCGAGGTCATGGCCGCCGTGGATATTGCAGACCCCGTCGCCCTCGTCTATCTCCTGAACTTCGACACAATCCATCGGCGCTTCTATGCGACGATAGGCATCGATGGCAACATCATGGATGTCCGGGGAAAGAAGATCCCGATACTGCCCTTGAAGGCTCCCGGAGACGTTGACTGGAAAGCTCTTGGTGTGGATATCGTCATCGAGGCGACTGGAAAGTATAAGACGCGGGAACTCCTCCAGAAGCATCTTCAGATGGGTGCCAAACGGGTCATCCTGACGTCCCCTCCCCAGGGTGAAGTGGATGCGCAGCTCGTCCTTGGCGTGAACGATCATCTTCTCAATGCGGATAGCCGGATCGTGAGCGCATCATCCATTGCCGCCAATGCCATGGCTCCCATCTGCAAGATCCTCAACGACAGTTTTGGGATCAAACACGGGTTCATGACGGCGGTACATGCCTATACCGATGACCAGCGCCTTGCCGATGTTGCACATGCCGAGATCCGCAAATCGAGAGCGGCCGCCGAGAACATCATCCCGGCCGAACTCTGGTCTCCCAGAATTGTCGAGACGATCCTGCCCGAGCTTTCCGGAAAACTCGATGGCATGGCTTACTGTGTTCCCGTTCCAGATGGAACGGCGGTGGACATGGTAACCATGATGAGTCGTCCTGTAACAAAGGAAGGAATCAACGAAGCCGTAAGAGCCGCGTCAGAAAAGCATATGAAGAACATAGTGGAGTACACAGATCAGCCGATTGTATCTTCTGACGTCATCGGGAATTCTCATTCCGCTCTTTTTGATAGCCTATCGACCCAGGTCCTCAATGGAGATATGCTCAAGACTATAACCTGGTTCGATAACGGCTGGGGATATGCAGCCAGGATTGTGGATCTGATCTGCAGGCTATCGGAATTGAAATAAAAGAAAATCGAATAGGAGAAGCGGCTTATGAAAAAGATAAAGGTTGCCATCAACGGATTTGGGAGGATCGGAAGGGCAATCTTCCGCATCCTGAGCGATAGAGAGGACATTGAAGTAGTTGCCATCAACGACATTACGGATTTCGAGACGCTCGCCTATCTCCTTCGTTACGATACCGTCTTTGGTCATTTCCCCGGTGACGTGGTGCTTCAGGGCAGGGTGCTGACGGCGGGGAAGCATAAGCCGCGGCTGTTCATTGAAACGGATGTGACAAAGCTGCCATGGAAGGACCTTGGAGTGGATTATGCCATAGAATCCACGGGCAAATTCCGGAAGGCAGAGCAGATCTCGCAGCACCTGGAATCTGGCGCCAAGAAAGTTATTCTTACAGTTCCGGCAAAAGACGACATCGGAGTCATGGTTGTGCTTGGAGTCAATGATCAGGTTCTTAGACCGGAGCATAAGATAATCTCCAACGCATCATGTACGACGAACTGTCTGGCTCCGGTAGCCAAGGTCCTTCACGAGAGGTTCGGGATTCTTAAGGGATACATGACGACCGTTCATGCCTATACGAACGACCAGCGTCTGGGAGATATCCCGCACAGCGAACTGAGACGTTCGCGGGCTGCAGCCGAGAATGTCATCCCGACTACGACGGGCGCAGCTCGCGCCGTCGGGAAAGTCCTTCCAGAGCTCAATGGAAAGCTGGATGGGATTGCCATGAGGGTGCCTGTCGCCAACGGTTCCACCGTGGATCTGGTCGTGCAGCTTGCGAAACAGACCGATACAAAGGCTATCAATGCTGCCATGAAGGAAGCCGCTTCCAGACCGCCGCTCAAAGGAGTCCTTGAGTATACAGAGGAACCAATTGTCTCATCAGACATAATCGGGAACCCGCATTCCTCCATATTCGATGGGCTGAGCACACGCGTCCTTGGAGAGAACTTCGTCAAGGTCGTCTCCTGGTACGACAATGAGTGGGGCTATTCCTGCCGTATTGTTGACCTCATTCAAAAGCTTGCAACCATGGAGAACTAGACGGCTCTCTATCACGATGATGAAAAAGAAAGTTCTCTTTCTTTGCACTGGCAATTCTGCGAGGAGCCAGATGGCGGAAGGATTGTTGAAACATCTGGCGTCTGACAGGTTTGAAGTATTCAGTGCAGGAACAAATCCAGAGGCTGTTCATCCTATGGCCATAGAGGCAATGATCCCCATCGGGATTGACATCTCGAACCATCGCTCCAAATCGATTCGCGAATTTCTGGGTCAGACATTCGATTTCGTTATCACCCTCTGCGACAGCGTAAAGGAATCCTGCCCTGTCTTTCCCGGTCAGTACCGAGATATTCACTGGAGTCTCACGGACCCCTCCGATGCCGTAGGGACAGACGAAGAAATGCTTTCGGTCTTTGCCGAGATTCGCGATGAATTGAGGAGAAGAATCCTGAATTTCATCGAAGGCAGCGGAGAATAATCGGGGATGGTGGAAGCTTGATGTGGGCGCAGCACAAGGTAGAGATAGGCATGGAGGCATCACACCAGGCGGGAAGTCGTGAAAAATCGATCTATGCGAGCCCCTCACAGAGAACCGTGCTTAGATAGCGATCGGCCCTATCGGCAAAGATCAAGATGAAATTCCCCTTTTTAAGACGCTCGGCCCATTTCAAAGCGGCAAAGAGAACCGCACCGGAGCTGATACCTGCATAGATCCCTTCTTCTCTGGCGATTCTTCTCGTCATCTCCACGGCGTTCTGATCGGAAACCCTTTCCACATGGTCGATGAGTGAAGGATTGTAGATCTTCGGTATGTATTCTCCATTCATATGGAGAAGGCCCTCGATCTTGCTGATCGGCTTTTCCGGCTCTACGGATATGATGAGGGCATTACGATTGACTTGCTTGATGCGTCTGGCGCATCCTATGATCGTTCCTCCTGTCCCGAAACCGGCGACCAGAACGTCTATTTTTCCGTTCATCTGGCTGATGATCTCGGCAGCCGTCGTGTGATAGTGTGCGTTCACATTGTTCTCATTCCCGTTCTGATCGAAATAGAAATATTTCTCGCTTTCGGTTCTTGCAAGCTCTTCCGTTGCTTTTATATGACTGTTCTGGTCTTTCCCTGATGTTAACACGATCTCTACGCCTCCCAGAAGCATGGTCTTTCTTCGTTCGATGCTCTTCGTCTCAGGCATGAATATCTTAACTTTGTATCCTTTGATAGCAGCCACCATTCCCAGGGAGATCCCCGTGTTTCCGGAAGAGGCCTCGATAATAATTTTCTCCCGGGTCAGGCTTCCCTCTTCTTCCGCGCGCTCGATCATGTATTTGGCGATCCTGTCCTTCAAGGAACCTGTAGGATTCATCCCTTCGATCTTGGCGAACATCTGAACACCAGGAAAGGGGTTCAGATGGTTGAGACTTACCAGTGGCGTGTTTCCGATCCCGTCCAGTATTGTTGCATTCAGATATCTCATATTTCCGATTTCATAAAAATATTATATTTTATCAATAGTGTCCCAACGTTCGAATGACGACTAATCGTAACACAAAGAAATTATTGAGCATAGTTAAGGTAATGGTTTTTACCGATTTGGACATGGAATCCCTTCAATGCCATACTTCCTCGACTCT
>JBFMGF010000101.1 GCA_040752675.1 Acidobacteriota bacterium | reverse complement strand
CAGTTCTCATGTACACTTTTTGGATAGGAACCAGATTTTTTAAGCTAACATTTTAAATACTTCGAGCGATTAAGTCTGTCAATGGGAAAGTTTATGATGTCGAAATCCCTGTGCGGCTTTCGACAGACACGGTGGGAGATATGATTGTTGGGGTCGGAGACCCAGTCGGATATGAACTATGATCAACTGGAGCCAGCGGTGCAGCGAATAGACCAGACTATGAGTCAGAAACCCAGCCATTCCAACCCCCTTTATTCCGGATGACAGAAGAGCCAGTGTCATAGGTTTCTCTTTTGAGCAGGTTTAAGGGGATATCCCGCTCGATATTTAGATGGAAGCCGCAAGATTCTCTTTACTATTGAAAATCGCATATTCACGAATCTTCAACTCTTTCATCTTTATGGCCCAAAGCCCTGGCCTTTAGGCCGGGGATTGGTTTATTATATTTTGTTTTTTGTGGCTTCTTCTTTAAGATCTTTCAATAGATAGAATTAGAGATCTTGAAAACAAAGCCAGGTGCAGGTGCCCTGGAATCTACTGTCTGGAAAACCCCATATCTCTGAATATTGAAGTCAAAGTGCTTTGAACAGTCTTCCTAACTGAGGGAGAAAGATCATTGATGGAAAAGAATCTAAGATTGGAACTGCTGAAGAAGGGGTTGAGGCTGGAGTATTTCACGATCGGGTGGAATGTCGTTGAGGCAATTGTCGCAATCGGTGCTGGCATCGTGGCAGGATCAATCGCTCTCGTGGGCTTCGGGCTCGACAGCATCATCGAGACGGCGTCCGGTGCGATCCTCTTCTGGCGGCTCAAGAAAGAGATAAGAGTTGGAAGTGAAAAATGGAAAGAAAAAAGAAAAGAAAGAGGGGGAGAAAGAGAAAAGGGGATGGAGAAGCAGAACGAAAAGGAGAATGATGAGGAATATGAAAAAGTGATAGATGAAGAGATTGAAACGGCTGAGAAGAGAGCGCTTCTCGTTGTTGGGATAACATTTTTACTCCTGGCCTTCTATGTTGCCTATGAGTCGGGGAAAAAATTGATCCTGAGGGAAATGCCCGAAGAGTCCATTGTCGGAATCGTCCTGGCTGCACTCTCTCTCATCGTCATGCCTGTTCTTTCCTATCTCAAAATGAAGACCGCCAGGCAGTTGAACAGCAAAGCGCTCGAGGCGGATGCCATGGAAACCGCCATCTGCTCATACCTTTCATTCACGCTCCTCTTAGGGCTTACTCTCAACGCCACGCTGGGCTGGTGGTGGGCCGATCCGGTGGCTGCTATCGCCATGCTTCCTGTTATAATTAAGGAAGGCCGGGAGGCCGTTGAAGAGGCAAGATAAAATGAGGAGAGTGAAAACGAAAGAGGAAACCATCGTTAAAGAAAAGGAAAAGAGGGAGAGGAAAAAAGAGACTGCGCATACACTTGCGATGAAACAGAGGGAGATCTCCATCGCGGAGTTCTTTACGAAGAACAGGCACCTCCTCGGATTCGACAATCCTCAGAAGGCGCTCCTTACGACTGTGAAGGAAGCCGTGGACAACTCGCTTGATGCCTGCGAGGATGCGGCGACTCTGCCGTCCATCAGGGTCCTCATCGAAGGGCTTGCGGAGGATCGGTACAGGATCACGGTGGAAGACAACGGTCCGGGGATCGTCAAGAAACAGATCCCGATGATATTTGCCAGACTGCTCTATGGGTCGAAGTTCCACACGCTGAAGCAGTCGCGAGGACAGCAGGGGATTGGGATCTCGGCTGCGGGTCTCTATGCACAGCTAACGACCGGAAAACCAGTGCGGATCACGTCTAAGATTTCACCGGACAAACCAGCGCACTACTATGAACTCATGATCGATACGTCGAGAAACAAGCCGGTCATAGTGACTGATACCAAAGTCCAGTGGAATGCAGCCCACGGGACTATGGTCGAGCTTGAGATCGAAGCGAGCTATAAAAAGGGGAAACGTTCGGTAGACGATTACATACAGCAGACAACGCTTGCCAATCCCCATGCGGAGTTCTTCTACAAGCCTCCCAAGGATGATCTTCTCCATTATCCACGGATTTCCGAGACGCTTCCAGAGGACACGCTGGAGATCAAGCCGCATCCTTACGGCGTCGAGCTCGGGGTGCTGATCAACATGCTCAAGGATTCAAAGGCTCGCAACATAAGGAAGATGTTGATCGGCGAGTTCTCCAGGGTGAGTGCAAGGGTGGCGGATGAGATCCTGCAGAAAGCGGAAATCAACCCCTCCATAAGGCCGGGCAAACTTTCCAACGGTGACACGGAGAGGCTCTATCGAGCTATTCAGAATGTGAAGATAATGTCGCCGCCGACCAACTGCATCGCCCCGATTGGGGAGAATCTTGTCTTCAAGGGGCTCCAGGAAAGGGTCCAGGCCGATTTCTACACATCGTGCACGCGTCCTCCATCTGTCTATCGCGGAAACCCGTTCCAGGTCGAAATCGGGCTGGCTTACGGAGGGGAGATGCCGGCTGATGAACAGATCGAAGTAATGAGATTTGCCAACAGGGTGCCGCTGCTATATCAGCAGTCTGCCTGCGCCATCACGAAATCAATCCTGTCGACTGATTGGAAGCACTACGGACTCCAGCAACCGAAAGGGTCGCTGCCAGTCGGCCCAGTGGCACTCTTCGTCCACATCGCTTCGGTCTGGGTTCCATTCACATCGGAGAGCAAGGAGGCAATCGCGCATTATCCAGAGATCATCAGGGAGACCAGGCTTGCGCTTCAGGAGTGTGGCAGACGCCTGTCGGCCCACATAAAGAGGCACATCCGAGTCCAGGAGGAACACAAAAAGCGTTCTTACATCGAGAGATACATCCCCCACATCGGAGAAGCCCTACAGCTGATCCTTGCCTTCAGCGACAAACAGAAGGAAAGAACCATCACCAATCTGAAAGACATCCTCCAGAAAAGCCGCAAGATGTAAAGGGATAAAGGATGACCGGATCTTAGAAGGTAGAGCTGGACAAGTGAGACACTAAGATATCGGGAAGGGAATTCCTGTTTTCCCTGGTGACTTCGATTATGGTGACGTCGGGACGGGATTTAACTTCCTGAATGAAGCCGCCTCCTTTGAGGGCGATGGTTGCCAGGACAGGAATGACCGAGTCGAGGGCTCTTGTGACCGCCTCGCAGAACAGCTTTGAGAGACATTCCATTTTCCCGATCTCATCGATGACAATGAGTTTCTTGGCTTTCAGATTGCCGTTGAGAAGGGGAAGGACAAGCTCCTCGAAACCTCTGACATCCACGCAGTATCGGCCGACACGCGCACGACTTCTGATATTGATATGAGAGAGAACCCCTTCCTTCCCATCGATCGTCCTGATCTTGAAACCACTACGGCTTCCCGCTTCTCTGATCTCGGAGGTGTAGAAACCCGAGACGATCCCTTTGCCCTTCAACCGTTCGACGACCTTCTCGATGACAGTAGTCTTTCCGACCCCGGGCAACCCCATCAACAGGATGTTCTTTCCTTTAATCTCCATCTCTTGGACTCCATTGAAGAAGATTGTTGAGTGTCGAACGATCCACCTGTTTTCTATGAGGGATTGTAGATCTCTAAGATGATGCCGATTGCACTTTGCTGCGGTGGCGAATCTTGAGGTAGAGGATGACAGCAACGATGGCGATGAAGAAAAGGGAAATGGCAAGCCCCTTCCGTCTGAACTGGAGTTCGGCGAGTGCTTCTCTGCCCCCTTTAAGCCCCTTCTGTGCTGAAGAGACCCCTTCGTCTATTGATTTCTCGATCTTCTCGACGCTGAAGGTATGAACAAGAGCCCTTGCATGCGTGAGCTGGTGCTCTGCTTCATCGATGGAGAACATTGCATCTCCGACCTCCATTCCGGAGGAAGCAGCTTTCTTGACCACCGCTTCCGCTTCGGAGACGCTGTTCTTGAGAGAATCGATCAGGTTTCTTATATCGCCTGCCGCCCTGTATCCCTTGCTCTCGGGTGAATGGCAGGTAATGCAGAGACTCTTTCCTGAGGTTCCCACCATTTCATCGTCAGGAGTCAATATCTCGTGGTTCCCGTGGCAAATCTCGCATTCGGGAATGTTGGTGGCATCGTAGGCCTCTTTGTGAGGACTCTTGATGAACATCTCCCAGTTGGCAAGGTGGCAGTGGCCACAGATGTTCCCGATCGATTCCACCCCGGGAGGCATCGGTCCATGGTTTCCATGACAATCGTTGCAGGTCGGGGCGGAAATGTCCCCCTTCTCATAAAGAGCCCTGCCGTGGACGCTCTTCCTGTATTTCTCGTACTGATCGGTCGGGATGCTGTACCCTGCCATGTACTCCTTGCTGGAATGGCATTTCCCGCATGTCTCCACGATGTTTGACGGGAAGACCGGTGACAGAGGATCTTTCGCGCCGACTATCCCGTGGACTCCGTGGCAGGAGATGCAGGTGGCTACCTTCCTGTCACCTTTTCCGAGCAGGAGACCATGCTGACTCGTCCTGTACTGTTCAAGCTGGTCGGTCTGTAGATTGGGATCGAACTTCTTCATGTAGGAAGCACTGGCATGACACTTTCCACAGAATTCTGGGATCTCCTGGGGTGCTGGTTTTCCCTTGAACCCCTTATTCTTATCCATGGCGACTTCGTAGTCATCGGTCTTGATGTCGGGGTTCCCGCCATGGCAATCAGCACAGGATAGACCATACTGGAAATGAATATCTTTCTTTATAGCATCGACAGGAGCTGAAAGCTCGCCGCCCAGATCCCTGTGACACTCGATGCAATTACTGAACTTCTGTGCGAAGATCAGACTGTTTGAAGAATCTGGCGCAGAAACAGTAACTGCAGCGGAAATAAAAACCGCGGTGACAAGAAGTTTTAATCGCATCGAGATAGCAAAGAATCCAATGTTCTTCATTTCAAGCTCACTTGAGATAACCAAGGACCGTGAATATCAACATATAAACGATACCGAGATAGCCGATGATTGTGAAAATCGGACTTCGCTGCTCCTTCCATGCCCATCGATCGAGGAAGGGGACAACCATCCAGAAGAGCGCGACGAATCCGAACGACAGGACAGCGACCATCTCGCCTTCCAGTCCTGCTATCTTCGCCGGGACATACTTGAGAGTCTGGAACATGAACATGAAGTACCATTCTGGTCTGATCCCTGCTGGAGCAGGAGCAAAGGGATCGGCCTTCTCACCGAGCTCCCATGGATACAGCGAGGCGAGAGCTGCGATGATGCCGAGCATGACGAACCACCCCAGGACGTCTCTCATCAGGAAATCAGGCCAGAAGGTCATCTCCTTCATCTTCCCCTTGAATTTATCCAGGATTGTGATCGGGGTGCTCATTCCATGGATCTGAACCAGGGCAAGATGGACGACAAGGAAGAAAGTCGTGATGAGTGGAAGAATGGCAACATGGATTCCGAAGAATCTTGTCAGCGTCGCGCCAGTTACATGTTCTCCACCCCTCAGAAGGACCAGCAACTGGTGGCCGATGAAGGGAACCTGGCTGACGATGTCGGTTCCGACCTTGGTGGCGAAGAACGAGAGTTCGTTCCATGGGAGCAGATAGCCGGAGAAACCGAAGGTCAGCGTGAGGAAGAAGAGAAAAATCCCGGAGAGCCAGGTGAATTCTCTTGGTGGACGGTAAGCCTTCATCAGGAAGACGGTGAGCATGTGGACGAAGGCCATGAAGACCATCAGGTTGGCGCACCATCCGTGGATCGAACGGATGAGCCACCCGAAGGAGACTTTCGTCATGATGAACTGGACGCTCTCGAAAGCGGATTCGGGCGATGGGCGGTAGTAAAGCAGAAGAAGAATTCCCGTGATGACCTGAATGAGGAAGAGGAACAAGGTCATCCCGCCGAAATAATAGCAGATTGCATAGCGATGTACGGGGACCTTCTTGTGCCGCAGAAACTCCATTATATCGGGGAGCCTCAATCCCTCGCTCACCCACTCAAACATGACTTTCAGTTTTTCCATCCTTATGATTCTGGGCTCTTTTGTGCTAATTAACTGTATTTATCAACCCGATATCTTAAAAGCCTTTTAATGAAGATCGCATGTTACCCTTTCTTGGAAACAACGATCTCATCTGCTCTTATTGTAACCAGATATTCTTCAAGAGGTCTTGGAGGCGGACCGGCGATGTTCTTTCCCGTTAGGTCGTAATGCCCGTTGTGGCAGGCGCACCAGATATATTTCAGGTCGTTTCTGTACTGGACGGTGCAATCGAGATGCGTGCATCGGGCAGAGAAAGCTTTTAGCTCGCCTGCCGACGTGTTGATGAGAATAGCTGGGTCATTGCCGAACCGGAAGATCTTCCCGGAATTAAGCGGAAGTTCACCAACCTTGCCAGCGACGACATTGTTCTGGATAGCTTCGGCCTGCTCCGGAGGAAAGACAAATTTAATGATAGGGTAGAGAGCAGAGAAAATTGTGGCGAAAATACCGATTCCAAGAAGGTAGTCAAGGAAATGTCTTCTCACAATCTTGTTTTTCTCTTCCTTTATCTCCATGTAATAGCCTTTTGTTCGAGATATTTTAGATGAAATTCCTCCATTTGCAATAACAAAATTAGAGATTATCTCTTTCTTGATAAATGATGATAGAATTCTTAACCGAAAATTTTCATGCGTAGAGGGCATGGCATGAAGGGTGC
>JBFMGF010000100.1 GCA_040752675.1 Acidobacteriota bacterium | reverse complement strand
TGTCACTTAGATGAACCGGGGGAGCATTTGGATCTATAGAACCATGACAATCGCCGCAAGGTCTACCGGGGTCCGTCTTATCGAAGCCGAGTATGAGAGAAGCCAGATAGAGGAGCAGCGAGAAGAAAATGGCAAGAAGCAACGGAGAAAATATCTTCTGAATATCTTTTGATGATCCGTTCATGATGTGATTAATTCATGTGCGATTTCCATGTAGCATCAGAGATCATGGAGCGATGGACTCCAGATAATCCTTAACATGTCTGATATCAGAAATTAGTTTGGCCGCTTCCTCTCGTGCCCGCTCCCTGTCGTTCCCATCACCAAGATAGTAGAGGGTAGAATTGATCTTCATCTCCATGTCGATAACCGAGGCAGCTACCTTCTCCATTCTTTCTCTGATTTCCTCGAAAGCGTGATTCACTGCTTCCGCAACATCATGGAGTTGGTCCTTCTTCCTCAGTTTTATCTTCTTGGAGAGATTTCCCTTTTTTATCACTTCCAGATCCTTCTTGATACGGTAGCTCGCCCCTGCGATCTTATGCGTTAAAAAAATGAGGAAGGTGGCAACGATAGCAATACCCGCGATGTTGGCCATGATGAGCCAGGGAAGGAACATCTGTGACACGTACTTCAGCGTTGAGTGGGCCTTATACCATTCATTCTCGATCTCCCGATTTGCCATCAGGTAAAAGGCCCACGCCGTGATCAGGACTGCCAGCATGAAGAGAATGAGTATTCTGCTGAAAATCTCTGGTTGTGATGAATTGAGAAGGAAATATCTTCTTCTTGCCACTTTCTTATCTTTATCTGCCATGCTGCCTCCTCAGGAAATTAAGGAAGCTCATCGATCGTGAAGAGCATCCTTTTTTCTTCCTTTCGTGAATGTGAGAATAATAAAATTCCAAGAGAAAAGCAACCTATACATTTGCTCTCCTCACGGACAATGGGACACGCCATCCATATTCTCATGGAAGAGCACAGAATCCCTCTCGGGTTTGCAGAGGATCTCACGAAGGCGGCCAAGAAGATATTAGTGTGCAAACCAGATTGGCCATCGTTCCGCTGGGAACGAAAAGCCCGCTTCCTTCCCAAATAAACTCCGTGGCTATTTCTTTCATTATGACAGATATTTTCACGGCTCTTCAACCAGAAACAATCCTGGCAATCTTCTCGGGGATGGAAAAACTTCAAACAATTCGGGATGAAATTGTGATGACTTTATTTCAGTTCCAATACTTCTCTATATCCATTGATATCTAAAAATCCATGTCCGCTCACATTAAAGGCAATGACTTTTTCTTCACCCGAATCCTTGCACTTCAATGCTTCATCGATGGCGCAGGCAATGCTATAAGCGGATTCAGGAGCTGGAAGCCAGCCTTCCGTTTGCATAAATTCCATCGCCCTAGAAAAGACATACTTCTCATCAATGGGATAGGCAACGGTATCAATATATCCATGATGCCTCAACAAACTAATAATGGGAGAAGCACCATGGTATCGTAATCCATCGCCTTTGATGGGCTTAAATTCTGTTCGATGACCCAAGGTATACATTTTAAGTTTTGGCGTGATTTCCGCATAATCGGCAAAGTCATATTTATATTCCCCTGTTAAATTAGGGGAGGATTGACTCTGAGCCGCGATAAACTGAATCTTCTTCCCCTCGGTCAGAACATCACCAACAAAGGGCAGTACAAAACCACCGAAATTGCTCCCACCTCCCAGGCAAGAAACCATGATATGGGGATAGATTCCAATTTTTTTAAATTGCTTCTGCGTTTCCAAGCCGATTATACTCTGATGCATAAGCACATGATTGAGAACAGACCCTAAGCTATAAGCCACATCCGAGCCTTTTTGAGCTTCTTCCAAGCCTTCAGAAATGGCAATGGCCAAGGAACCAGGGTGCTGATGATTTTCTTCATAAAGTATCTTGCCCGCCTTTGTTTTATCACTGGGAGAAGCATGTACCTCGGCACCCATCATTTTCATAAGAGACCTTCTTTCCTTTTTCCAGTCATGAACTGCTCTCACCCAGAATACAGTGCATTCCAATCCTATGACAGCGCAAGCATAGGAGAGGGCTGTTCCCCACTGACCAGCTCCTGTTTCTGTCGTTAACCTTTTAATGCCCTGCTTCTTGGCATAATACGCTTGCGCTAATGCCGTATTGACCTTGTGACTCCCCGTTGGACTGAAAAACTCCCCTTTATAAAAAAGTTTTGCTGGCGTTTGAAGCTTCTTCTCCAGGTTAATAGCTCGAAACAAAGGCCGCGGCCTTCCCGCTTTAGCATAGATTTCAAGCAAATCCTCCGGAATATCAATCCACCTCTTATCAGAAAACTCTTGTTCCAGGCAAGGACCAATCATGAGATCGGGTAGATTCTTTATTTGCTCACCCTCAGGTGGAGGAAGAGGCTCCAAGTTTGTTGCCAGATCTGGCAGAATGTTGTACCACTTCTTCGGCATCTCTTCCGGCAAAAAATTAATCTGATTTTTCATTCTGTCCTCCTTGCAATTTTTCAAGCTCATCCCTTCGCACTAAACATTTAAATACTCAACAGGATTTCATTTCATAGGCACTTCTTTCTTCCTATTATTCGTCTGGAGTACATGATAAGCTTTTAATGAGTGAATAGTATATTTGAAAAGAAATTTTCAAACAAGATTAAAATATCATGAGGCTTTATACTGAGTCTTCATTCTCAACTCCATGATAAAAGCAACTTCTATATTTCAAAAATTAAGAATTATTACCAGAATTATCTTAAGAAGATTTTACAGGGTAATCATTCATATTATAAATTAAAAGCTCAATGAAAGGTTGGGCCTGTAGTATTTATTGCGTGAAATGCTATTTCTAGTGCTAAAGGTGCACAAAAAATGCAAAATGAATTTGCAAACTTTGCATTTAAAGAAAAATTGATAAATGGATATGAATATCAGTTATGTTCTTTTACCTCCTTTTATGTCGCCTGCCCTTGGATCGACTCGCATGTTGACAAGATTTTTCTCGTATAGTATAAGAAACTCGTTTTGATTCTTTGCCACTTATCGTTGGAGGCTCTGTGCACCGGATGAAAGCCGTTTCTGTTCAACCTTCCCAATCCTACATCGGTCCCATCGAGAATCCGACCGACAAGATAGATCCTGTCAATGAGTCGATTCTTCAAAAAGCCGTTCATCAGGCGGTTCGGAAGGTAGGGCTTTCCAAGAGAGCCTCATGCCATACCTTCCGCTACTCCTTTGCCACGCATCTCCTCGAGGACGGCTATGACATCCGAACGATACAGGAGCTTTTGGGACACAAGGACGTCAAGACGACGATGATTTACACCCATGTGCTGAATCGTGGAGGGAAGGGCGTTCGCAGCCCGATGGACAGTTTGTGAGGATTTCAAGGGCGGGGAATTATATAGAAACAATATAACACGCATAAGGATATCCAGGAAGGGTTGGATGAAGGTGTATTAGAAGGATATACGAAGATGAAGAAATCATAGACGGGCGTACTATATGGTTGGGATGTAGTACAAAGCTTAGTTCCAAAGAAACTATATAAGCACTAGTTAAACGTCCTTTACGAGAGAGGGAAACTAATCTGGAAAACGTTATTGCGATATTTATAGGGTACTTTTTCGCGACAGTTATAGCTCATCCATTTATTTGCTTAGTTTCTGCAAGACTCTGGAAAGATATCAACCGCATGCAGACAGGAAAAAGTACTTTGCGTCCCCGAGCTTGGCATGCGAGTATCACAGGTCTAGTTGAACGCGTTTTATATGTAGCATCTCTTCAAATGGGTCAATCGGCCTTTATTGGCATCTGGCTAGCGCTGAAAACAGTTGGGAATTGGAAGCGCTGGAGTCATGGTTATCCTGATGACAAGGAACCTCCAGAAGTTACAGGCCGTGAATTCCTGAATATTTTCCTTATTGGGAGTGCTTTATCAGTTGCTTATGCTATAGTTGGCTTTAAGCTTATACTTTGGATCAATAACCTGAATTTTCTCTATGCTTTTTTATTTCCGATAATTTTAATTGTTTGTACCTTGCTTCTTTATGCTTATATTTGCCAGAAAACTAAACATGACGTTTAACCAGGCGCTCCAGCGGGCCAGCCAGCCTGTCACGCTGCTTGCGGTGCAAGCACCGCGCCAGGCGCCGGCCGCTGAGCGCCACCGTTAGAAAGATATGTTCAATATTGGAATGCATGTTATATTTTGGTGGTGAGGTAATCTGATCTGCTAAGAATAAAATGGCCAGACTGGTGGAAATGGGAACTTGAATTTAGCCCACACCTTCTTAAACGAATGCTCGATCGAAGGTTTACTGAGGTAGAACTTCGCCACATGCTGGAACGGGCTTCAGGCTTTCAGAAAGATATTGTTGAAGGGCGCTGGGTGATTCATACTCGTCACCGTCGTAAACGCTGGCAAGTTATTGTAGAGCCCGATTACGAAATGAAATTGTTAGTTGTCATAACAGCTTATCCATTGGAGAATGATTAGGATGAATGAATCATACCTCGAAGTAACATTTAGGCACGGTCGTCCTGTGGCTGCATATTACTATCTCCCTCGGCGTCCTGGACAGAAAAGTTATAGGAGTCAACGCATCGAACCAGGGATGATATTGGATTACAGCAGAAGCGGTCAACTTATTGGAATTGAGATAACATCACCTACGAAAGTTACAGCCACTGCGCTAAATCGAATCCTTCGCGAACTTGGACTCCCTTTGATCAAGAAGGGAGATCTGGCGCCTTTGCTTGCTGCTTGAACTTGCAGTATAAATGAACTTTCTAACTATCTGCTCAAGCTGCCACCTGGGGTGTCACGGCTCTTGCGTGGCAACAGCCGCGCCGCTTCGCCGCAGCTTAGCGGTGCGTTATGCTTACGCTACACAATCAAAGACTAATTGACAATAGGCACACATTGTGACATATTTTGAATCGTGAAATATTTTGAATGGGATAACGAGAAAAATGAAAGATTAAAAGAAGAACGGGGAATCTCTTTTGAAGAGGTTGTCTTTCATATCGAACAAGGAGATATATTAGACATCTTGAAGCATCCGAACCAGGAGAAATATAAAGGGCAGCAAGTATTTGTCATCGATGTAGAAGGGTATGTCTATTCGGTACCATATCTTGAAATGGAGAACAAGGTAATTTTGAAGACAATTATTCCAAGTCGCAAGGCTACAAAGAAATATTTAGGAGGGGTGAAAAGCAATGGCTAAGTTAGATCCAGAAGAGAAAAGAATTCTTGAATCGGTTGAACGAGGAGAATGGAAGTCTGTCCCTCGTTTTAAAAGAGAGATGGAGCGCTTTCAGAAGTATGCAAAAGAGACTTTCAAGAAGGATCGGAGAATAAATATTAGGATATCGAACAAGGATTTGCTTGCAATTCAAAAACGAGCATTGGAAGAGGGTGTTCCTTACCAAACGTTGATTTCAAGCCTTCTTCATAAGTATGTTTCTGGTCGTTTAATTGAAAAAGGAAGCATAACTACTCGCTTAAGCTGATGGTCTTCGGCGTCATGCCGCTTGCGAGGCAAGCATCGTGCCGTTCGGATGGTGAGTATCCGAAGTTTTCACTCCATTTGACAAGATGAGCCAACCTATAGTAAATTAAAGCGTTACAAAAGATACGGGCCTGTAGCTCAGGTGGACAGAGCAGGAGATTCCTAATCTCCGTGTCGGGGGTTCAAGTCCTCTCAGGCCCACCATTCTTATTGAGGTAAGATTCATGGGAAAACATAGAATCACAAGAAAGCAGATGAAGAAGGATGAGTTTGTCTCTGCGGTCACGAGGGCCAGCATGTACGTTGAGGGGAACTGGAAACCCATTGCCTACGGAGCCGGGATCGTTGCCATTATCGCGATCCTGGCATATCTCATCGTCTTCTATTCTGGATACAGAGATGAAAGAGCATCGGAGATTTTCAATAAGGGTCTGCAGAAGCTTCACGCTCCTGTAAATCCTGGACCCGATGCTAAACTTCCGGCATCTGCCCTGAGATTCCCTACGGAAGAAGAGAAGAACAGGGAAGCCCTGAAAAGTTTCGATACAGTGGTCAACAGCTATGGTAGGAGCAAATCGGCATCGATAGCCCTGTATTACAGCGGTCTGTGCCATATGAACCTCGGGAACTATGATGAAGCGATTTCTCGATTGGAGAAATTCATCAAAAAGGAGACAGGCCTTCTCCTAATTGATCTTGCGAAATCCTCCCTGGCCAGATCTTACTTCTTGAAAAAGGACTTCGAAACCTCTGCAAGGATATGGAAAGAGCTTACAGAAGACAATCAAACGCTTTATCCGAAAGCCGATGCTCTTCTGAACCTCGCAAAGAGCATGGAATTCCAGGGAAAGGTATTGGAAGCTAAGGAGATCTATAGAAGGATAGCAATGGAATTCCCTGGAACAAGCAGCTACCAAGAAGCAGCAAACAAGCTGCAAAGTTAAGCTTTCTAATTTCGCAAGCATGCCTATTAGCCTTGCTCGCGATGAGCATGAGTGTTAGCAAAGAATAAGGGTCATTTAAATTGGCGAGCGAGACTGTAGCCGAGTTCTAAAGCTTGGCAATTTATCTCTTCAGTTCCTTTCGGAACCCTTTCCAAGACTGTCTTAGTGAGGGCTTCCTTCGATACGATCCCGCTCAGCTCGGCGATCACGCCGAGCGCAATGATGTTGCCCACCATCGGCTTCTTGAGCGTTTCTCTTGCCTCTCTCACCATCGGAAGGAAAACCGCATTTTCAGGTGCTTCTTTGAAATCCCATGAATCTACGATCAGCAGGCCGTTATCCTTCAGGTCCCCCCTGTACTTATCATAGGCCTCCTTGGTGAGGGCAAGGAGAAGGTCAAGCTTCATAGTCTTAGGGTAATATATCTCATAATCCGAGATGATGACATCGGAGCGACTTGCGCCACCTCTGGCTTCGGGACCGTAACTTTGAGTCTGGACAACATTCTTCCCATCGTGGATCCCGGCTGCTTCGCCCAGAATGACCCCCGCCAGAATAAGACCCTGGCCGCCAGAGCCAGATAGCCTTATTTCGTATCTGTCTTTCTTTTCTGTGCTCATTCCTGAATCCTCGATTTTTTTCGTTCAGCCGGATCGAACATCCTGTTATTCTAAAGTTCTTCGACCTCTTCGGTCCTTTTCTTGCTAAGATATTCCTCTTCTACCTTATCCATCTTCGCTTTCTTTTCTCTGGCTATCTGGATGATCTTATCATATTCTTCGCAGAATTCCGGTCTCACGATGTTCCATAGGACTCCTGTAGTGATGCGCCCCTGCAGTTTCTCCGGAGCGAGCTTCGAAGCCTGTGCGATAGGAATGGCCATTTCCTTGAAAATGTTGATCATATCTACTGGGGTTCCCTGCCTGTTCAATCGACCGTAAAGCGTGGGGCAATCAGCAAGGATCTCAACGAAGGAAAACCCTTTCTTCTGAAGGGCTTGAAGGATGAGCTTGTCCATCTGCACGGCATGGTAGACGGTTGTCCTTCCAACAAAGGTCGCGCCTGCAGCTTTCGCAAGCTCCGAAGGGTCAAATGGCGGTTCCAGGTTGCCGTAAGGGGCCGTCGTGGCGAACTTACCCTTCGGAGTGGTTGGGGAGTACTGTCCTCCAGTCATCCCATAGATGTAGTTGTTCACGAGGATCACCGTCAGGTTGACGTTCCGGCGGCAAGCATGGATGAAGTGATTTCCTCCTATGGCCAGTCCGTCGCCATCACCGGTCACGACGATGAGGTTGAGGTCGGGATTGCCGAGCTTAACACCCGTTGCGAAGGCGATGGCCCTACCATGTGTCGTATGCAGCGTGTTGAAATCAACATAGGTGGGCAGCCGACTCGAGCAACCGATTCCGGAAACTATAACAACTTCATCCTTTTTCCAGCCCATCTGATGGATCGCGCGGAGAAGCGATGACGTGATCATCCCATTCCCACAACCCGAGCACCAGACATGCGGCCACTTGGCATCATCCCTCAGGTATTGATAGATGATGTTTGTATGATCCGATTCCTGTATCTCTTTCATCTGATCTCCTCTGCCTTTGCAAGAATCTCTATGGGCGAGAGAATCTCTCCGTCGAATTTATTAACTCCCAGGATCTGTTTCCCATTCCTATTAATCCTTTCCACTTCAAGGATGATCTGCCCCATGTTCAGTTCAGGCACGATGATAGAATCAACATGAGTTAGAAGCTTGGAGACCTTCTCATCGGGAAAGGGCCATATGGTCTTGAGTGTGAGAAGCCCCAGCTTTTTTCCCTGCTTTCTTCCGATGAGGACGGCTTGTCGGGCGGCTCTTGCCACGATGCCATATGCAACAAAAGCGATCTCCGCATCGTCCAGCATCTCCTCTTCAAACTCCATCATGCTCTTCGCATCGGAATCGATCTTTCTTCTGAGTCTGCTAAGGAGGGCCGCCACTTCAGGAGGGTTGGAGGTGGGAAATCCATGAATGTCATGCGTAAGACCTGTAACATGGGTTCTGTAACCGCTTCCGAAAATGGGGAAGGGGTTGACCCCGGTTTCATTATTGCCATAAGGAATGAAATCATCCCGTGAAACCGTTGGCCTCGTCCTGTTGATGATCTCGACTTCGCTCTCATCCGGGATCTCGATCTTCTCTCTCATGTGTCCGAGCACTTCGTCGAGTAAGACTATGACCGGGGTTCTGTACTTTTCAGCAAGGTTGACCGCCCGGATCGTTTGATAGAGCGAATCTCTGACGGAGTTTGGCGCAACAGCTATGGCGGTATAATCGCCATGGGTGCCCCAGCGGGCCTGCATTGTATCTGATTGCGACACTTTCGTGGGGAGGCCTGTCGAAGGGCCACCGCGCTGCACGTTCACAATTACGATTGGAATCTCTGTGAAGTAAGCGTAACCGATGTTCTCTTGCATCAGGGAAAATCCCGGTCCAGACGTTGCGGTCATCGACTTCACGCCTGCTTCTGATGCACCGCAGATGGCGGCAACGCTCGCGATCTCATCTTCCATCTGGATGAAACGACCACCAAAAGCAGGAAGCTTTTTTGCCATTTCTTCTGCAATTTCCGTTGAGGGAGTGATAGGATACCCTGCAAAGAATCGGACGCCTGCAAGCAGAGCCCCCTCTGCACAGGCTTCATTTCCCTGAATGAAAACCAGATTTCTGTTTTTCATCGACGTTTATCCTTTATAGCCCGGAACCTTTATGGCAAAATCCGGGCATCTGAGATAGCATAATCCACAGCTATTGCAACTCTCCAGATTCACGACATGTGCCTTGGCATCTCTTCCCATGCCGAGAGATTTCTTGGGACAAAACTCGGCGCAGATCCCGCACCCCTTGCACCAGGCAAGGTTGATGATGACCTTCTCCGTGACCTCAATATTGTCCAGAAGATCGAGACTTTTCTCTTCGTCGTTGATCCATGCAAGATTGAGGTTTTTCGCCTTTTTCATAGCAATCCTTCTTTTCTCAAGCTTTCCAAAGGGGCAGAAATTTTAGCATAAATTGTGAATAATTACACATCATTACTGCTATCCGCAGAGAATTGGTGTAGGAAAAGAGGGACAGATTTTTTTATAGCAAAAAAGGATCAGTACTTTCGACCCAGTTCGTTTCCTGCTTTATCCACCGCAACGACTTTATAATAAATCACCTTTCCAGGAATATTCTTATTGACATCTTTATCGATGAATGAAGTTGTTTCCGTCGATCCGATATAGAATACCCTGATGACGAAGAAGAAACTTCTCTTTTCATATCTATAGATGTTGTAATGGTCGACCTGCTCGCTGTTCCCGTTGGCATCGAGAAAGACGGAATCCCAACGCAGATGGGTGAATCCAGTCGTTGGGTCGAACTCGAGATCTAGTCCTGTTACTTCCACTGGAGGTATCGAATCAACTATGAACGAAGAAGTCTGTTTTCCATCGATGTAAGAGATTCCATCGTAAACGGATGCTCTCCACTGATAGACACCGTCGGGAAGGGGCTTCTGAGCGCGATAGATGGCCCCTTTTTCGTTCTCGTACTCGTGGATGGACCACCCTCTCTTTTCGGAGATCTGCTCGAACGTCTGCTCGACGGTCTCAAAGTCATCCCGGCTCAGTTCGATTCTGTATTTGGTTGACGGGGATATATCATCTCCTTCCACGAGGATCTTAAAAAGCGGTTTGTTGTTCGTGATCTTGCCATTTTCGGGTTCGACAAGGATTATCTTCTCGATGGTCTGGGCACAAAGCGGGAAAGTGTAGAAGAGAAGGAAAAAGAAAATTTCCCGTGTCATTGATTTCGAAAACATTTCGTGAATGTTCAGCCTTTGAAACAAAAGTTTGAATGTAAATTATATAGGACGAACGGCAGATGCGCAATTTCTAAATGGGTCGGGTATGCCCCCTGCAATTCGAGACAGGACGCCTCAGATATAACATTCATAAAGCAAATGTCTTAGAAGGGAATTTCGCTGTCGTTAGCGGGTGTTTCTTCGCCGAAGACCTCTTCGGGAACTCTCTCCTCAGCCTTCCCCAGCATTACGACCCTCTGTGCTCTGACCTCAGTTACAAACCTCTTTGTTCCGTTCTTGTCATCCCACGACCTAGTCTGAATCGAGCCCTCCACATAGACCTGTTTCCCCTTGCTGAGATACTCGCTGCAGGCCTCTGCCTGCTTGCCCCAAACGACCACTCTGTGCCATTCCGTTCTGGTCTTCTTTTCGCCGCTCTTGTCCGTCCAGATCTCATTGGTTGCCATGGTGAACGTTGTCACGGCGAGGCCGCCCGGTGTGTAACGAAGTTCTGGGTCTCTCCCGAGGTTTCCGATCAAGATGACCTTGTTTACGCTAGCCATACGAGGTTCTCCTTATTTGATAAAACTGGTTTCTACGGGAGGTTCATAAATTTATCATAAGGGATACTCCTGTCAAGTGAAATTTATGCATGGCAGGATGGACTTGCTCGCGATACATGTTGAACGGATCGGGGAAATCTGAGAAAATCACTTGATCATGAAGAAGAGCAGGATAAGCACCGCTGCAGGACTTGTGAGTCTCGCGACATTGATCAGCAGGATCCTGGGTGTTGTGAGAGAGCAGGTTCTAGCCGCCTACTTTGGAGCCGGGTTTTTGACCGACGCCTTCATAGTGGCATTCCGCATTCCCAATCTTCTGAGAGATCTCTTCGCAGAAGGAGCAATGAGTGCGTCCTTCGTTCCCACATTCACCAGATATCTAAAGGAAGCGGGAAGGCTCGAAGCTATGAAACTTGCTAACATCGTGATCAACTTGCTGCTCGTTATCCTGAGCGGTTTCACTCTTGTCATCTTCGTCTTTGCAAGGTATTTTGTATACGTTCTCGCCTCAGGCTTCACTCCGGAGAAGATGCAGCTCACCATCAAGCTGACGAGAATCATGTCACCGTTCCTCCTGTTCGTAGCGATCGCAGCCATCTTCATGGGGATTCTTAACACTTTCAACAGGTTCTTCATTCCCGCCTTCGCTCCCGCTGTATTCAACATCTGTTGCATTCTTTGCGGAATCTTTCTCTCTCCGGTCATGCCATCCATCGGTCAGGAACCGATCGTCTCCATGGCTGTAGGCGCATTCCTTGGAGGCCTTGGGCAGCTCTTCATCCAGGTTCCACAGGCGATCCGGATTGACTACCGATACCGATTTTCATGGAACTTTTCTCACCCCGGTCTCGCGAGGATAGTTTCGCTGATGGCTCCGGCGACCTTCGGGCTTGCCGCAACGCAGATCAACATTCTTGTCGACAATCAGATAGCCTCTTACTTCGGGGATGGACCGGTCTCCTGGCTAAATTATTCTTTCCGGATCATGATGCTTCCTATCGGCCTCTTCGGGGTTGCCATCGCCACTGCCAACCTGTCTGCTGTCTCAAAGGATGCGGCAGAAGGAGATATCAATGCCCTTAAGATAACGATAGCAAAATCGATCAGGCTTGCCGCCGTCCTTACGGTGCCAGCGACGGCCGGCATCATTGCACTCAGAACTCCCATCATCAGGATACTCTACGAGAGAGGAAAATTCCTTGAAGCGGACACGCTTCAAACGGCCAACACGCTTCTCTTCTACGCCCTGGGACTCTTTGCCTATTCGCTGGTCAAGATCATAGTCCCCACCTTTTATGCCATGGGGGACACGAAGACTCCTGTAAAGATCAGCGCCATGGTTATCGGCATCAAGATCATCATGAACCTCGCCTTGATCTATCTCTTCCGGCTCCTTACGCTGCCTAATGTAAGCCCGTATCTGGCTATGCCACTGTGTACTTCCCTTGCTGCAACAATCAATTTGACGTTTCTTGCGCGCAGACTCATTGCAAAAGTTGGAAGCTTCAAGGACATGGGGATCGGGACGCTCATCATCAAAATGATCCTGATCTCCACGTTCATGGGAGTTGCATGCAACGTCCTCTACATGGAGATCGCGCGCTTCCTCGACCCGCGAGTCGTCTTGCTCAATGCCGCAAACATCCTGATAGTGGTGCTAGCAGGAGCTATGATGACTTTCATCTTGAGCTATTTCTTCAGGGTTGAGGAGATCCGCGAGATCTTCTCTCGCAAGCGCATTTAGCCAGGATCACATGTTCGCACATGCAATCTCGTGATGGAAATAGCGATGTTTGTTCTCCTGATATAAGCATCGTGGTTGGCATGTTTTAATTTCTTTGATGTAGAATATAATAAGTTTTTTATCGGTATGTATCATGATCGAAGTAGTTAAGCTGAAAAAATATTTTGGCGACTATGCCGCCATCGACGATATCTCCTTCACCATCGGGAAGGGAGAGATCGTAGGATTCCTGGGCCCGAACGGGGCAGGGAAGACAACAACCATGCGGATTCTTTCGACATACCTCCTTCCATCGTCCGGCAATGCAAGAGTAGCAGGCTTTGATGTCGTCAGGAATCCTCTGGAAGTCAGGAGAAGGATCGGTTACGTGCCGGAGAATCCGCCTCTCTATCTCGACAAGACAGTGGATGATTTTCTGGGATTCATGGGGAGATTGAAAGGTCTTTACGGAAAAGCTCTTAAACGAGAAAAGAGCCGTGCGATGGAAAGATGCTTTCTCGGCCAGGTGCGCAAAAGGCTGATTGGAAACCTATCCAGGGGATACAGGCAGAGGGTTGCTATAGCAAACGGTATAATCCACAATCCTGAAGTCCTTATCTTCGATGAACCGACTGCCGGCCTTGATCCGCAGCAGATACGAGAGATCCGTGAGCTGATCAGGTCTTTTGCGCGGGAACATACAATCCTCCTGAGTACGCATATCCTTCCCGAAGTTTCCATGACCTGCGGGAGGGTCATCATCATCAACAGGGGAAAGATCGTAGTTCAGGACACTTTGGAGAATCTGACCTCAGGTGCAAAAGAAAGCCTCGAGGATGTCTTTCTGAAACTAATTGCGGAGGAGCGAGGGGAAGAAGAAAGAGAGCAGAGGATATGATGAAAGTCTTCATCCTGATCATAAAAGAGATGAAATCATATTTCTATTCTCCCACTGCTTACGTCGTCCTGACTGGCTTTCTCATCCTGACGGGCTATTTCTTTTTCAATCTCGTCTCCCAATTCAGCCTCCTGCTCGCGAATTACACCTACCTTTCTCAGATCTACGGGAATGCCGAGCTTCTTGAACAGGTCAACCTCAACGACATGATCGCCTCGCCTCTTCTGAGGAACATGCTGGTCATCTTTCTCTTCATCACGCCGCTGCTAAGCATGAGGACTTTCTCTGAGGAGAAGAAGCAGAGGACTGAAGAGCTTCTCCTCACATCGCCCATCACGACCGGCCAGTTGGTTGCTGCCAAATTCATAGCGGCATTGCTGATGGGAACTATCCTGATCCTTCTCACCTTTATCTATATGGGTATTCTTGCACTCTACGGAGACCCCGAAAAGGGGCCACTCTTCACGGGCTACCTGGGCATCTGGCTCGCGCTGATTGCCTTCCTTTCCATTGGTCTCTTTGTTTCTTCCATGACGGAAAACCAGATCGTCGCAGCTATAGGAAGCTTCATCATTATGCTGATGCTTTTCGTCATTGATTGGCCTTCCGAGGCTGTCGGCGGAAGACTGGGGGCGATCCTTTCCTATCTCTCTGTTTCATCCCACATCACCGGATTCGTAAAAGGGACCATTGATACCAAAGATATCATCTACTTCATCTCCATCATCATCGTCAGCATCTTTTTGACAAAGGAATCCATCGACATTCAGAGGGGAAGATAAGATGAAAGCGCTCGCACAGTTCTCGGGGCTTGCCGGTGTCATCCTTCTTGTCTTCTGCATCATCAATTACTTTATCATCGATGAATTCAACATCTGGATATTAACCCACGCCGTCCTGGGTGTTGTCCTCCTGATCTTTTTCATTGCCTATAATCTTGGTGCCATCCGCGAGTCATTGAAGAGTAGGCGCTCCGCCATGGGAGCCAACATCACGATACAGGTGCTTGCCCTCATTGCAGCAATCGTCATCATAAATTTCATTGCAGGGGGGTTCAGCCGGCGATGGGACCTAACGGAAGCCAAGATTCATTCGCTCTCCGACCAGACTACAAAAGTCGTGAGGTCTCTAAAGGAAGATGTGTCTATTCTCGCCTTCTTCAGATCCGGGGATCCGGAGAAGGAAAAACTTAAAGATCTGCTTAAGAATTATCAGCGTTACTCTGGAAGGATCAGCTTTGAGTTCATCGATCCGGAAAGAGATCCGCAACTGAGCGATAAGTATGGGGTCAAACAGGACAAGGTCCTTGTAATCAGATCTGGGGAACAGGAGACGCTTACCGTACAGATCGATGAGTCTGGAATCACGAACTCCCTGATCAAAGTATCCCAGAAGAACCCTAAGATAATCTACTTCACGGAAGGTCATGGTGAACATGACTTGGATTCCGGCGAGGCTGATGGATACCTCTACATCCGCAAGATGCTTGAATTCGAGAATTACAAAGTGGAGAAGATCCTGCTCTCGACGGCTCAACGGGTCCCCGATGGCTGTTCCGTACTCGTTGTCTCTGGACCCAGAAAGAGTTTCTTCGACTACGAAATCAGGCTCATCGACGACTTTCTCAATGAAGGCGGAAGAGTCTTCATTCTTCTGGATCCGACCATGCAGACTGGGCTCGAAAAGCTTGCCTCGGATTGGGGCCTTTCTGTAGGCGAAGATGTGATCGTGGACAGGCAGGAAATCCCTTTCTTCGGTTCGCGCCTGGGGCTCGATCCAATCATCAAAGATTTTGCAAGACACCCCATAACACACGACTTCAAAGAGATGATAATGCTGCCTCAGGCAAGGTCCGTTTCCTTTATTCCTTCTTTTGGCGATTATTCAGTAACGCTTGACGAGATCGCCACGACTTCTTCCTCCGCTTTCGCAGCCGCAGACGTTGCCAGCATCTTCGAGAGAGGAGTTCTCAACACAAGCTCAAAAGATAAGACCGGCCCTCTGTCCGTCGTGGCAACGGCTTCGAAGAAAATAGAAGCCGAAGAGAAGGCATCATTCCCGGGTAAATCGAAGGGAGAAGCCGCAGAAAGGATTGAACCCGAAGAGGCTCAAAGCAAGGATGAGATGAGGCTGGTGGTGATGGGGGATTCTGACTTCGTCATCAACACCCATTACGATAAATATAACAACTGTGACTTCTTCATTAATGTTGTCAACTGGCTCTCCGGCACGGAAGATCTTATCTCCGTTAGAACTGGAACCTTGAGGGCATCAAGACTGGATCTGACCGACAGAGATTACAGAACTATCTTCAAACTTTCCGTCCTTCTTTTTCCAGAGCTTCTTCTCATAGCAGGGGTCCTTGTCTGGTGGTGGAGAAGAAATCTTTGAGATATGGAACGACCATCATACTTTTCATTCTCCTTGTGTTCCTCCTCTTCTTCCTTTACTTCTTCGAGCTTCCCAGGAGGGAGAAGGAAAAAAAGATCAAGGGAGAAAGCCAGAGACTCCTGGCTCTGGACGAGGGGAACTTTCAGCGGCTCACGATCCTGAAAGGAGAAAGAAGGATAGTTCTCTCAAGAGGAAATAATGATGATGCATGGTTCATAGAGCAGCCAATCTCCGATAAAGCCGATTCAGGCGAGATATCATCTCTCATCTCCTATCTCGGTTCCTTTAAGTTTGACAGAATTGTGGAAGAAAATTCCGGCAACCTGAAAAAATACGGGCTGGACGCTCCGGAGCTTTCGGTGCAACTCGATATCAGAGGACAGGCTTCGAAGACAATGAAAGTCGGGCGAAGAAGCCCTATAGGCGAGGGAAGATATCTTGCAGTGGAAGGAGATCCGAGGATATACCTGGTTCATGGATCGCTTGTCTTTCGTCTGGACAGAGACTCCGATCACTTCCGGGACAAGAATGCATTCGACATAGTATTCGAGAGCGTGAAATGTTTCGTCTTGCAGCGATCTGGAGAGACGATAAAACTGGAGAGAAATCTGACGGAATGGGAGGTGACGGCCCCTGATAAATCCAGTGCAGATAGAGAAAAAGTAGAGAATATGCTGAGAAGGATATGCTCCTTATGGATCGAAGCCTTTCACGAGGTGAATCCTTCAGATCTGAGTGTCTATGGACTTGAAGAGCCCGTGGCCCGCGTCAGTTTGAGGACGGATGAAGGTGAGCAGACTCTCCTCCTCGGAAATGAGCGGAAGGAAGCTGGAAGCGATAGAGAATTCGTCTATGCAAAGAGAGCGGAGCGTCCCGGAGTTTTTTCGGTCAGGAGAAGCATCCTCGATGACCTTAACTTTAAAGCTCAAGACTTTATTAAATCTCCTTCATCCACAGAAAATCTTCCTGTGAAATCTTCGATGGAAATGGAGAAGAAGCAATGATTCGCATCGATCCCCTGAGAACGGCAAGAAGTTTGTTATGAAGGTTCTGGTGCAGAGAGTTAAGTCGGCTCTGGTCCGGGTTTCAGGGGAATGCGTTGCCCGGATAGGGAAAGGGCTTCTAATCTTCATAGGCGTGGAACAGCAGGATACTTCTAAAGATGCACTCTACTTCGCTGATAAGGTTGCGAGCTTCCGGATATTCGAGGACGAGAATGGAAAGATGAACCTCGCTATCAAAGAGGTAGATGGTGAGATCCTCGTCGTCTCTCAATTCACGCTGGCGGCGAAGACGCGAAAGGGAAACAGACCGAGCTTCGATGGAGCCGCCCCACCGGATAAAGCAAGGCTCCTCTATGAAATTTTCATTGACAGACTCAGAGAATCTGGAATCAACGTGGCCTCTGGCAGATTCCAGGAAAAGATGGAGGTAGAGCTCATCAACGATGGTCCCGTCACTTTTCTTATCGACCCTAAATAGAATCTCCGACATCGATGGCACAAAATATATCGTTTATAAATAGCTGATAATCATATAGAATTGCAATAGTATGAGTGAGGGAAAGAACTCTTTCGTTCGAATCTATGCAGATTTTCTTGTCTCCGAGAAAGGGCTCTCGCACAACACAGTCTCATCCTACGTTTCGGATATCGCAAAAGCTGCAGAAGAGTTAAAAAAATCTCGGAGGAGCCTCGGAGATGCGAGCCGGGAAGATCTGCTCAAAATCATGAGAAGGATGAAGGAATCGGGTCTCTCCTCCCGTAGCATCGCGCGCTGGCTAGTTTCTCTGCGACAATTCTATAAATTCCTAATCTCGGAGCAGATCATTAAGGATAATCCAACGGTAAACATCGAGAATCCCAAAACGTGGAAACATCTTCCAGAGTTTCTGAACTATGAGGAGATCGAGAAACTACTGAATGCACCGGCCATGACAAACCCCTCTGAACTGAGAGATAAGGCGATGCTCGAAACTCTATATGCCACCGGTTTGAGAGCGAGTGAGATCATCTCGCTCGAGTTGAAGGATGTAAAGATCGACGCCGGTTTCCTCACATGCATGGGGAAAGGCTCCAAAGAAAGGATCGTGCCGATAGGGGATACCTGCACCGCTATTTTAAGGATTTATCTTTCTCAGGGACGCAGGCATTTCCTTAATAAAAGGGCAAGCCCTTTTCTCTTCCTGAACAGCAGGGGAGGGAAGATGACCCGGCAGGGTTTCTGGAAGATCATCAAGAAATATGCGAGACAGGCTGGGATAACGAAACCGTTGAGTCCGCATACGGTGAGACATTCCTTTGCCACACACCTCCTCGCTCACGGTGCGGATCTGAGGTCCGTTCAGATGATGCTTGGCCATTCGGACATATCCACGACTCAAATCTACACGCACATCAGCCGTGAGAGGCTCAAGAAGATTTTCAGAGATTTTCACCCTAGGGCTTAAGTTCTCATGATAATCATAACGACACATCTTAATGCCGATTTTGATTGCATCGGCGCCATGATCGGCGTCAGGAAGATATACCCTGAGGCGGAGATCGTCTTCCCAGGCTCCAAAGAGCCGGCCGTAAGGGATTTTCTGAAGAGCGGCTATTTCCACCTTCAGGAAATGAAGTTGAAACTCCTTGATCCTTCCAGTGTCAGGAAAGTCATCCTGGTCGATACTCAAAACATAGAACGTCTAGGTAGCCTGACCGATTTCATCAGACATAAACACAATCTGGACTTAGAATTCATCGATCATCATCCAGATGCAGGCCTGGCGGATAAGCGTGGCATGAAGCATATTCTTCCCGTTGGTTCGACAACCACCATCGTGACGAAGATGTTGAGAGATAAGAAGATCCCTATAGAGCCGAAGGAAGCGACCTTGATGGCGATAGGAATTTACGAGGATACCGGTTTTCTCCTCTTTCCGACAACGACGCCTGAGGACCTCACGGCGGTAGGCTTTCTTCTTGGATGCGGTGCCGATCTGAGGGTTGTCTCATCTGCGCTCAAGAGAGGTTTGAGTTCAGAGCAGATCATCCTCTACAACGACCTCATCACCTCTTCCAGAACCTTCCACATCAAAGGCGAAGATGTCACGATCTCCATGGTGCGAAAAGAGAGGTACATCCCCGATGCCGCCCTTGTAGTCCACCAGTACTGCGCTTCAGAGAACATCGTACACTTCTATACCCTAATTGAGATGGAAGATCGAATCTTCCTGATCGGCAGGAGCAAGATCCCATCGCTTAACGCAGGCAAGGTAGCAGAGGCTTTCGGTGGTGGCGGTCATGCTTCTGCATCATCGGCGACTATCAAGGACATGACGCTCGTTGAGGCGAGAGATAGACTCCTGGGAGTAATCGAAAGACTTCTTTCTCCAGCCATACGTGCCGGGGACATTATGTCGAAGGTTGTCTTCAGCGCTCCATCCAGCATCGCTATCGAGAAAGCCCTGGAGTTTATGAATCGGTCTAGGGTCAATGCCTTTCCGTTGACCGAGAAGGGGAGAGTCGTGGGAGCCGTCACCAGACAGATGATTGATACAGCGATCTATCATGGAATGGGAAAGACGACTGTCAGGGAAATCATGCTCGACACGCTCGAGATACTTCCCGAAGAGGCGGATCTCTCGGAAGTCCAGAAGGTAATGATAGAGAAGAATCTCCGTTTCGTTCTCATCGGGAAAAGCCCCGACGATGTCCGCGGGATAATTACGAGGATGGCTCTCTTCAGGAACCTTTATGAGGAACAGGTGAAGAAAGGGAAACTTCCCTCCCGAGGCGAGGGAGGAGTCTTCACGGAAGACCTCAGACCAATGATGGATAAGAGACTTCCCAAAAAAGTCTCCCGCATCCTTAAAGTAGCTGGAGAAACGGCCGATAAGAGCGCTCTTGATGTATACCTCGTCGGCGGGATAGTGAGAGACCTGATACTGGACGAGGAGAATATCGACATCGATCTGGTAGTCGAGGGAAACGGCATAAAATACGCAAGACAGCTTGCAAAGGCCTTGAAGGGTAGAGCCAGGGCGACGGCCAAATTCCAGACGGCCGTTGTCATCATCGACAATCATCTCAAGATCGATATCGCCTCTGCAAGGACGGAATACTACGAGTATCCGGCTGCGCTTCCCACCATCGAGAGAGGGATGATCCGGCAGGATCTCTATCGCAGAGACTTCACGATTAACGCTCTGGCCATCAAGATCAACAGAAGAGAGTACGGGATGCTAGTCGATTACTTCGGAGGGAGGAGAGACCTGCGGGAAGGGATGATTCGGGTCATCCATAGCCTTAGCTTCATCGAGGATCCGACCCGGGCTTACAGAGCCATACGATTTGCCACAAGACTAGGCTTCGAGCTTGCCAAAGAGACGCAGCATCTCATCGAGGTGGCCTCCCGCAAGGGAATCTTTGAACGGCTCTCTGGCCGCAGGATCACGAAGGAGCTTCAACTCCTCTTCGATGATGAGCATCCGGTCAAGGCAGTCAGGATGATGGATTCCTTCCACCTCCTCGACTTCATCTCCCGTGAGATCAAACTGACGAAGTCACTCATTGCCTTCCTGGAGCGCATCGAGGAGGTTCTCTCCTGGTACCGTCTCCTGTACAGAGGAGAGAAGCCGGAAAACTGGTTGATCTATCTAATGGCCCTTGCCGATTCCATCGATGAGGAAGGAAGGATAAAGATCGCTCAGAGGTTGAGCCTGAATAGCAAACACAGGGAGGTCCTGGTGGGATACAAGGAAAGGATCCATCAGCTCATGTTGTCCATCCGCAAGAAAGAAAGTATCAGAACGAGTGATATCTTCTCTTCCGTCCGCAATCTTCCCCTCGAGATCATCCTGTTTGTCATCGCCAGAACCGAAAGAATAGAGCTAAAGAAAAGCCTTACAAAATTCCTCCTCCATTTCCGCAACCTTGATCTGGAGATCGATGGAAACGACCTGAAAGCGCTGGGGCTCTTGCCAGGTCCGGAGTACTCCAGGATCTTCAATTTAGTGCTCCTCGCAAAGGTTGATGGCAAGGTGAAGAGCCGCAGAGATGAACTCGCTCTTGCAAAGCATCTCATTAAAAAATCACAAAAAACTTGACACTATCTCCCCATTTCGTTTAAATGTTATAAAAATGGAAGAAGAAAACTTTGAGCAACCGATCTTAGAACTGGAGAAACGGATCGAGGAACTCTCCGGCTTCACCGGTGATGAAGCCAAAGAGAGAGAACTTCAAAGACTCAGGAAGAAGCTCGACGTTGTGAGAGCGGAGATTTACTCCAACCTTACTCCCTGGCAGAAGACGCTTGTTGCAAGGCATCCCCGAAGACCTTACACTCGCGATTACATCGGCCATCTCTTCGTGGATTTCGTGGAGATCCACGGCGATAGGAAATTTGCCGATGACCCGGCGATTGTTGGAGGACTTGCTTTCTATAGAGGCATCCCAGTAGCCGTGGTTGGGCATCAGAAGGGCCGGGACACAAAAGAGAAGATCTTCAGGAATTTCGGAATGCCCAAACCAGAGGGTTACCGTAAGGCAATCCGGATCATGAAGATCGCGGAGAAGTTTGGAAGACCTATATTCACCTTTATCGATACTCCTGGTGCCTATCCCGGGATCGGCGCCGAAGAGAGAGGGCAAGCGGAAGCCATCGCATACAACCTTAGGGAAATGGCAAGGCTGAAGGTCCCGTTAATCATAACCGTGACAGGGGAAGGGGGAAGCGGCGGAGCGCTTGCCCTTGGCGTGGGAGACGTTATCAATATGCTTGAGTTTGCCATATACTCGGTCATCAGCCCGGAAGGGTGTGCTGCTATCCTATACCGTGATCAGACGAAGGCAAAAGTCGCTGCGAAGAGCATGAAGATAACATCTCAGGACCTCAGGGAGCTCGGTGTCATCGATGAGATCATACCGGAAGGGCCCGGCGGGGCACACAGCGATCTCAGGAGAATGGCAGATACCCTGGACCAGTATTTCATCAGGCAGCTGAGAGAACTTATTGATATGGATCCAGAGGAAAGAATCAGAAAGCGTTACGAAAAATTCAGAAGGATGGGGAAGATCTCCGAGTGGGGAAGTTTCCTCTAATCATACTTCTTGGCCTCCTTCCATAGATATTCCATTTCTTCCAGAGTGCTACTGGAAGGTTTCTTCCCTCTCGATTTAAGCTCTTTCTCCACGTACTCGAACCTTTTGATGAATTTCATGTTAGAGCGCTGGAGGGCCACTTCCGGATCTATACCGAGCCTCCTTCCCACATTGACGATGACGAAGAGAAGATCTCCAATCTCCTCTTCTGATCGTGAAAAATCTTCATGTTGGATTGAATCGGATAGCTCAGATACCTCTTCGTTCAGTTTCTCCATTATATCTGTGACAGTCTCCCAGTCGAAGCCGACGCGAGCGACCTTCTCGGAAATCCTCTTCGCTTTCTGAAGGGCGGGCAGGGCAGCTGGAATCCCGGCCAGCGTCGAAGAGTTTACATGCCCATTCTTCTCCTCCATCTTGATCTCTTCCCATCTCTCGAGAACATGTTCCGCTGTTCTGAGATCCTCCGTTCCAAAAACGTGGGGATGCCTTCTCTTCATTTTATCGGCGATTCCTGATACGACATCATGTATATCAAACTGATTCTCCTCCTCGGCGATTCTCGAAATGAACAGAATCTGGTAGAGGAGGTCACCGAGTTCCTCCTTGAGATGAGCGAGATCCCTGTTGTTGATCGCTTCCAGCACCTCATAGGCTTCTTCTATGAGAAAATCCTTCAGCGTCTCCAGCGTCTGTTCCCGGTCCCATGGACAACCTCCAGGTTCACGCAATCGTTCCATAATGTGGACGAGCTCCTGAAAATCCGCCTTTCTCATCATCTTCTCATTGAATTTCCGTTACATTCTAAACAATCGTAGTGGTGCTTTCAACATCAGTTTAATCAAGCCATTCATTTATATTGCATTTAGGATGAAGGGGTGTTAAATTTCACAATGACAATAAAAAGGGGTGACCATCATGAGCGGCAACGGAAGCCCATCGGACGACAAGCAAAAGTGGAAAGAAACTTCCACGATTGACTTCTCCTCCTTCGTTCTCTCCATGAGCGCTCAGGCTCTTGTTTCGCTCGGAGAGGCTCAGAATCCTATCACCGGTGAGAGTAAGCTGGATCTCGAGGCTGCCAAGCAGGCTATCGACATCCTCTGCATGCTCAAAGAGAAATCGAAAGGAAATCTCAGTGCTTCCGAGAGCGAATTGATCGAGAATATCCTCTATGACCTGCGGATAAGATACGTGACGAAATCGAAAGAAGTAAAGAATTGAACCTTGGCTGATGAAATCTCATCCTTATCTTAAGGCTCTATGACCTTTCACAACTGGAAAGACTTCCTTAAGATCCTACTCGTTCTTTCTACAGCCATTCCAGTATTTTCTCTTACCCTCCTTCTTTCCGCTTCTCTTCAGGAGAAAGATGCCATCACCTCCGATCCTGGCATGACCACTGATATCTCCTCCGCAGGACATCTCGAGATGTCGGCTGGACTCAAGAGCTTCGATTTTGAGAACTTTGAGAACAGGATCAACTTCTTCTGGTTCAAGAGAAAGGCCTTCCTTCTGGCAAACCGCATGGAGGATGCAGAAAAACAAATGGACCTTCTGAAATCCTTCTGTCAGCAGGAGGGGATACAGAAGATTCCTTTGATAGCACGTGCTCTGAATTTTGAGGGAAGTAATTATTTCAAGGAAGGTAATTTTGAAAAAGCAAGGAATAGCTTCGAGCTTGCGAAATATTTTGATTCCTCGTTTCCCCAGGCAAGATTCGAACTTGCAAGGACGCACTGGAAGAACGGGTCGGGGATGATGAAGTTGCTGGGAGAATTCATCAAGGGTCTCTTTATCCATTTTGAGAATTTCTGGGTAAGGATCATCATCCTGGCATACTTTCTCCTGCTGATTATCTTGTCTCTTTCTTTCTTCTTCGCATTCTTTTCCATCTCCATGTTACTTAAATACAATAAGCTGTTGAGACACGAGATCTATGAGCATCTCACAGGTCGCATGACAGAATCTACTGTAATAGCAGCAGGATGGGCCGTTCTTCTTGCTCCCTTCCTTAGCATTCTGGGAGGCATTTTCTTCATCATCTACTGGCCCTTGATCATGTTCCGGTACATGAAAAATAAAGAGCGGATCGTGTGCATCTTGCTGTTTTTCTTCCTTTTTTTTGCCATTCCCGGATTAAAGATCACGCGTTCACTTTTTGATGCTGCTACTAATGAAGAGAACCGGGTGATCGTTGATTCCATTTCCGGAAATTACGATCCACAGATCATCATTGGCCTGAGCGAGCAGATCAAGAATCACACCGGCGACCCGACCTTCCATTTCCTGATTGCTGATCACTACAAGAAGGGAGGCTATTACCGAGAAGCCTACGACCATTACATGGAATGCCTGCAAATCAATCCCGATTTATTTGGTGCTTACAACAACATAGGCAACATCTTCTTCCTGTTTGAACAGTATCCTGAGGCCATTGCAAATTATCGGAAGGCAATCGGAAAGAAACCAGACTTCATTCTGGCCTATTACAACATGAGTCTGGCGCAGTCGGAACTTTTCCATTTCAAGGAGGCTGAGGAAAGCATCGCCAGGGCAAAAGCCCTTGATAGCGCAGAAGTGTCCTCCTTGATGGCCAGCAGGAGATCGACCAACCACGGCGCGGAAGTAATAGATGCCATGATCAGAGTCCCTGGGATATGGAAGAGAGCGCTCGGGAACGGTAAGATCCTCCAGGATGGCTTCCGGGATCCTGAAAAGGGAAAGAACCCAGCATTCCTGTTTCTCAACATGCTTTCCGCTCTCTCGGCAGCATCTCTTTTTCTTTTCATGATCTTATCATTCGCAGAGAAACCATGGGTGACTTCCTGCGTCCGCTGCGGCAAACCATTCTGCCAAAAATGCAGGATTTACAGCGATAGCTCCACGCACTGCACGCAATGCCTTCATCTCTTCGTCAAGATGGACGGACTCGAGCCGGAAGCCAAAGCCAGGAAGATGATGGAGATCGAGATCTATGAAAACAGGAAGAGAAAGAACCTGCTTATCTCTTCAATCTTCTTTCCGGGTGTTGCTCAAAACGCAAGAGGGAAACTACTTGTTTCCTACATCATCACGTTCTTTTGGCTCTTCGGGATTACCTGGCTCCTGTTCTTGAGGTACGTCATCACAAGTCTGGAACCCAGCGCTAATCCCGTTTCCATGCTATCGATCGCGTTTGCCGGTCTAACGATTGCCTCAAGCTGGTTGATTGGGAACTGGAACATTCTTTTCAGGAGGGAATAGCAGGCTAATGGCTTTAAAAGGGACATTGAAAGATTTCAGCATGGCCGACATTTTCCAGCTCATCTCCCTGCAGAGGAAGTCAGGAATATTGAGAGTGAAAAGTGCAGAAGAGCTGATCACAGTATCTTTCCTAAATGGATATATCGTCTGGGCAGATACATCCCAGAGGGAACTCGAGGAAAGACTCGGGCAGGTTCTGATCAAGAATGGAAAGATATCCACTCGTCAACTCGAAAAAGCCCTCGCGATACAGAGAAAGACCCTGCAAAGACTCGGCCACATCATGGTTTCAGAAGGTTTCATCAAAAGAGATGAACTGAGAGAAGCGCTCACACGTCAGGTGAAGATGATCGCTTACAGGATCTTCCTCTGGAAAGACGGAGACTATGACTTCGATCAGGATGAAAGACTGGAATACGATCGCGAGAACTTTAGCCCCATTTCTGCTGAAAGCATCATGATGGAATGCGCCCGGATGAGTGATGAACTCCAGATGATCGAAAGGAAGATAAAGTCCAAAGATATGATCTTCGAAAAAGTCCTTAGAGAAGATGTTGTGGCAATGGAGAATTCGGAATCAATCTTAAACGAGGACATCGATTTTGGCTTCGGGAAGGAAGGGGAAACCTCGAGAATCAAGCTGAGCCCCAGTGAAGCCCTCATATATAATTTCCTTGATGGAAGATCCTCCGTTGAAGAGATCGCCATCAAGTCTGACTTGGGAGAGTTCGAGACGTCCAGGATCCTCTATGAACTCCTGAACCGGAATCTTATCAAAGTCGCCGAAGCTCAATCCGAAAGAGAGAAAAGCACTGCCGGCACCAAGATTGAAGGTGGAACCAACTGGCTCTTTCTCTTTGCTCTGGTCTTTATGACCGTGATCTCCATCATTTTTATTCCTCTGGTTTCTCCCGGAAAGAACATCTTGACTTCAGGAAACCTGTATCATCATGAGATCCTGAAATACACGAGCAAGACGAAACTAGGTACTATAGATAAAGCTTTGAAGATATACTACTTTAATAAGAGAAAGTTCCCAGCCGAACTGGAAGAGCTGGTGCGTGCGGGCTACCTAAGGGAAAGTCATCTCATGGACCCCTGGGGGAATAGTTACCGCTACGTGCTTTTCGACGATGCTTACAGGCTCTGGGGGCTTAACGGTTCAGGCGAACCCGATGAGGACCTCATGATCATCAATAACTTTTCCTCCATCCAAAAGGTAATCATTCAAAGCTTTCGGGAAGAGGGGGAGATCGGGACGTAAACATTTTTATGGACATCCACTGACTTTCCAGATGGATTCTGCATAGACTGAGGGTGGCTCATGTTGGATTGGAGGAGTAAGCCGTTATTTAATCGTCGTGCCTTGACAGGTTTCAACTATCATCTTATATAAAGTCGGGTTTTTTATCATTCTTTGATACAGGGAGGAAGAGATGAGCAAGATCATCGGGATAGATTTAGGGACGACGAATTCTGTAGTAGCCATCATGGAGGGGGGGGAGGCTTCTGTCATCACAAACCCGGAGGGGAGCCGGCTAACTCCTTCCATAGTGGCTTTTACCGACAAGGCAGAGAGGCTGGTTGGTCAGATAGCCAAGAGGCAGGCCATCACGAATCCGGAAAATACCATTTTTTCCATAAAGAGGTTCATGGGAAGAAAGTACAGCGAGGTGGGAGCAGAGATAAAAATGGTTCCGTTCAAAGTGATCATTGCTGAGAATGGGGATGCCTGGGTGGAAGTGAAAAATAGGAAGCACTCTCCGCCTGAGATTTCCGCCATGATCCTTCAGAAGTTGAGACAGGCCGCCGAAGAGTATCTGGGAGAAAAGGTCGAAAGGGCCGTCATCACTGTTCCCGCTTATTTCAATGATTCTCAGAGACAGGCTACGAAGGATGCCGGAAAGATAGCAGGGTTGACTGTCGAGAGGATCGTAAACGAACCCACTGCCGCAGCGCTGGCCTACGGCCTGGACAAGAAGAAGGACGAGACGATTGCTGTTTTCGACTTTGGCGGCGGCACCTTTGATATCTCCATTCTCGAAGTAGGGGAAGGACTCGTTGAAGTAAAATCTACGAACGGAGATACGCATCTCGGCGGGGACGACCTGGACCAGAGGCTCGTGGAGTGGATAATCAGCGAGTATAAAAAAGATCAGGGGATCGATCTTAGCAAAGACAAGATGGCTCTTCAGAGGCTCAAAGAGGCTGCTGAGAAGGCGAAGATCGAGCTTTCGACATTGATGGAAACCGAGATCAATCTTCCCTTCATCACTGCCGACGCTTCAGGGCCTAAGCACCTGAGCATGAAGCTGACGAGGACAAAGTTCGAACAGCTGGTTGAAGATATTTTTCAGAAGTTGATCCCTCCCTGCAATCAGGCTCTATCCGATGCAGGATTATCCCCAAGACAGATCGATGAAGTCGTTCTCGTGGGTGGATCCACGAGGATCCCAAAAGTCCAGCAGATCGTGAAGGACCTCTTCGGAAAGGATCCCCATAAGGGAGTCAATCCGGACGAGGTCGTCGCGATCGGTGCGGCTATTCAGGCAGGCGTCCTCGGTGGAGACATCAAGGACATCCTTCTTCTAGATGTAACTCCGCTCTCTCTCGGAATCGAGACGCTCGGTGGGGTTTTCACTAGATTGATCCAGCGAAACACAACGATTCCTACGAGAAAGGGTGAAATCTTCTCCACGGCAGCCGATAATCAGACGTCCGTAGAGATTCATGTCCTGCAGGGCGAACGTGAAATGGCCAAGGACAATAAGACCCTCGGCAGATTCCACCTGGTGGGGATAATGCCAGCTCCCAGAGGGGTTCCACAGATAGAAGTGACCTTTGATATCGATGCCAATGGCATCCTGGATGTGACCGCCAAAGACCTGGGAACCGGAAAGGACCAGAAGATCACGATCACGGCATCGAGCGGTCTCTCCAAGGAAGAGGTGGAGAAGATGGTCAAGGAGGCGACCAGTCACGCTGAAGAAGACAAGAAGAGAAGGGAAGAAGTGGAAGTGAGAAACCGTGCTGACGCGCTAGTCTATCAGACTGAAAAGCTATTGGATGAGCACAAGGACAAGATACCTGAAGCGGAAGCCAGAACGATCCGGGAGGCATGCGACGACTTGAAGAAAGTGATGGAAACCGGGGGAACGGAGAAGATCAACCTGGCAATGGAGAGACTGACGAAAGCATCTCACAAGCTTGCAGAAATCATCTATCAGCAAGCTTCCAGATCACAGACCACGACGGCGCAGGGAGGGTTCGAAGCGAGCGAACAGAAAGGTCCTTCCGGAAAAAAGGACGACGGCGTCATCGATGCGGAATTCGTTGATGTAGATGAGAACAAGAGGAGATAACATGCCAATCGTAAAATGGGACCCTTTTAAGGACCTGCTTTCCATTCAGGAGAGAATGAACAGACTTTTCGAGGCAGCGCTATCCCATACGGATCTTGGTGGAGGAGACATTTATTCCGGGTGGTCTCCGCTAGCTGACTTCTATGATGACGAACAAGGCGCCACGATCAGCATCGAGCTTCCGGGGATCCGTGAGAATGACATCGATATCAGCATCTCGCAAAGTGCGCTGACCGTGAGTGGCGACAGAAAGATGGACCGCGAGACGAAAGGGGGAAGTTACCATCGCATTGAGAGAGCTTATGGAGTCTTCTCGAGAACCTTCATGCTGCCTCCTGGAGTTGAGACAGAAAAAGTATGTGCCTCGTTCAAGAATGGTGTCCTCAACATCTTCCTTCCAAAGAAAGAAGAATCAAAACCGAAGAAGATCAAAGTTAGGGTCAGCGGATCCTGAACAATCCCTCAGATTCCACGAGAAATTGTATGGCCTTGCTTTCCTTGGTGGTATAATAATTTTTCAAACCTGTTGGTGGAAAATGGAAGATGGGAAGAAGAACTCCAAGCGAGCCGTTGCCTCCGAATCACTTAAAAAATATCTCAAAGAAATCTCTCGGATTCCAAGAATCACCCCAGAGGAAGAGAGAAAACTAGGGGAGCAGATACAAAAGGGGAACAAGGAAGCGCTCCGGAAGCTCGTCGAGGCGAACCTGAGATTCGTCGTCAGCTATGCCAAGAGATATCGTGGATGCGGGCTCTCTTTCCTCGATCTCATCAATGAGGGAAACATAGGCTTGATTGAAGCTGCCAAGAGGTTCGATCCGAAGAAAAACGTCAAATTCATCACCTATGCCGTCTGGTGGATCCGTCAGGCGATAATCCATGCCCTATCCGACCACAGTGGCGCCTTTCGGTTGCCTCAGAAACAGGCCAACCTTCTTTACAGGATAGGAAAAACAGTATCCACACTTTCGATTGAACTCGAGAGAACCCCTTCTCCTGAAGAGATCGCAGAACAGATGGACCTTTCCGTGGAGGATATAAACGTTCTTCTCCAGGCTTCTGACGAAAATATATCTCTCGATGAAGTTATTGATGAAGAGCATGAGTTTCAACTTCAGGACAAACTTGAACAGGATTCCATCCCTTCTGCCGACATCATGCTCATCCGGTCATCCCTGAAACTGCAGATAAAATCCTGCCTGGAAGACCTGGACGAAAAAGAGGAACTTGTCCTCCGGATGCGATTCGGCCTGGACGACCAGGAACCAAAAACACTGAAGGAGATCGGAGAGATACTGAATCTCTCGAGAGAGAGGATCCGTCAGATCGAAGCCCAGGCGCTGGCCAAGCTGAACCACTCTCAGAAATGTCAGCAACTCCGCGGCTACCTCAATTGAGACAGCGCTATCATATTGACATTCCTCTTCTTCCTGCCTATAATTCTTTAACTTAATAAGGCTTATAGCCTCTTTTTTGGAAACAAGTTGCCTGTTTTACTCTCTTATCATAGAGAATTTTTTCTCAGAAGATTTTTCCTCAACCTCAATCTATGAGGATTTAGCATTAAGGAGGCAGACTCATGTCAGTTGGAATCGTCGGCTACGGTGCCTATGTCCCGAGGTATCGCATCAGAGTTGAGGAGATAGCAGAAGTATGGGGTGTGGATGCACAGAGCTACAAGAGAGGATTGATGCTCGAAGAGAAATCGGTTCCCGCCCCCGATCAGGACGTTATCACCATGTCTGTTGAAGCCGCCCGATACGCCATAAAAAGAGGAGCGATCGACCCGCAGGAGATAGGAGCCATTTACATTGGTTCCGAATCCCATCCCTATGCCGTCAAACCCAGCGGGACTATCGTAGCCGATGCCGTTGGAGCAACACCCTACGTACACTGTGCCGACTTTGAATTCGCATGTAAAGCCGGCTCCGAAGCGATGTTCATTTGTGCGGGGCTGGTCAAGGCGGGCGAGATCAAGTATGGACTTGCCATTGGAGCCGATACATCACAGGGGGCCCCAGGTGATGCCCTGGAATATTCCGCTTCAGCTGGTGCTGCCGCTTTCCTCTTCGGAAAGAGCGACATCGTTGCAGAACTCGAATTCACTGAATCGTTCATGACTGATACCCCGGACTTTTGGAGAAGAGAGTACCAGTATTATCCAAGACATGCTGGAAGATTTACGGGGGAACCGGCTTATTTCAAGCATATCTTGGGTTGCGGACAGAGGCTCCTTGAAAAAACGGGTTATAGACCGCAAGATTTTACCTTTGCCGTCTTTCATCAGCCGAATGGGAAGTTCCCGATGCGTGTCGGTAAGATGCTCGGATTCAGTAAGGAGCAGATAGAACAGGGCTGGCTCGTCCCAAAGCTGGGAAACACATATTCCGGCTCATCGCCAATGGGATTGACATCCATCCTCGATGTGGCAAATGAGGGAGACAGGATCTTCATGGTTTCCTATGGTTCTGGTTCCGGGAGTGATGGGTTCATTTTCAGAGTTACCGACAGGATCGAAAAGGTCAGGAAGCTGGCCCCATTCACGCAGGATATGCTTGACAACCATAAGATCTACATCGACTATGGAACCTATTCGAAATTCCGCGGAAAAATTAAAAAGATTGAATCATGAGGAAAGGAAAGATGCGTGAAGTAGCGATTATAGGAGTGGGAATGCAAAAGTGGGGAGAACTCTGGGAGAAGTCTCTCAGAAATATCTTCGTCGAAGCCGCTCTTGCCGCGATCGACGACGCGGGAATAGACCGGATCGATGCCATGTATGTTGGCTGTATGTCTGGTGGCCTCTTCGCGGGACAGGAGCATCTGGGATCTCTGCTCGCTGATTATTTGGGGGTTGCGCCTATCCCGGCTGTCCGTGTGGAATCAGCATGTGCATCTGGCGGGATTGCCCTCAGGCAGGGGTTCATCGATGTGGCCTCCGGGATGAGCGATATTGTCCTGGTGGGCGGCGTGGAGAAAATGACCGATGTAAGCGGGGATGGAGCCACATATGCCCTAGCCACTGCAGCCGATCAAGAGTATGAAGTCTTCCACGGCGTGACGTTCCCGGGGCTCTATGCCATGATTGCCAGAGAACATATGAGGAGGTACAGGACAACCCGGGAGCAGCTTGCTCTCGTCGCTGTCAAGAACCATGAGAATGGTCTTAATAACCCAAATGCCCAGTACCAGCAGAAGGTCAACGTGGATGAAGTCATCAACTCCACAATGATAGCGGATCCTCTGACCGTCTTAGACTGCTCTCCAATCACCGACGGAGCCGCCTGCGTCATCCTCTCCCCGATAGAGATGGCATTCAAGCTGTCAAAGAACCTGCCGGTAGTCATCTCTGGATCAGGGCACGCCACGGATACCATCGGACTATATGATAGGCAGGATCTCACCGCTTTCAATGCAACATCCAGAGCAGCTGAAATGGCATACAAGATGGCAGGTGTGAAGCCGGATGAGATAGATCTTGCCGAAGTCCATGATTGTTTCACCATTGCCGAGATATGCATCATAGAGGCACTCGGCTTTGTGGATAGAGGGAAAGGTGGGGAAGCAACGAAAAGTGGACTTACAGCTATCGGAGGAAAGATACCAATCAACACTAGCGGCGGATTGAAATCTAAGGGACACCCCGTTGGAGCAACCGGAGTGGCACAGGCCATCGAGATCGTAGAACAGCTCAGAGGAAAAGGGGGAGCAAGACAGGTTAAAAATGCAAGACGAGGGCTGACTCAGAACATGGGAGGAAGCGGAGGAAGCGCCCTCGTCCACATTCTGGAGAGCAAGTGATATGTCAGAACCACGATACTGGCGGGAAATTCCGCAAAGATACAGACTGGAAGCAGGGCGTTGCACGAAGTGCGGCAAGGTCCACTTTCCACCGAGACTCGTCTGCGCCTCCTGCGGCGGGAGGACATTCGATAAGTACATCCTTCCCGACGAGGGAAGGATAGTAACCTATACGATAATCCGCGTTCCGCCAGCACCTTTCAAAGATCAGGCTCCTTTTGCCATCGGCATCATCGAGCTCATGGACGGCGTCAGATTAATGGCACAGATCGCCGATTGCGACTTCAAGGAGCTAGACATCGGAAAGAAGGTGAGAGTAGAGTTCCGAAAGATCCAGGAGGAAGGAAAAGCCGGCATACTTCAGTATGGATACAAGTTTGTTCTTGCTTGATATGGTTGATTGAAAGAGAGTTCACAGAACGACTATGTATAGGATTGAAACGAAGATAGATACAAAGAATCAGGAATTCAAGGAGAATCAAGAGTATATGAAAAAGGCCGTCTCCGAATTAAAGGAGCGGCTTGCCCGGGTGAGGAAAGGAGGCCCCCCCCACGCACATGAGAGACAGCAATCCCTTGGAAAGCTTTTCGTTAGGGAGAGGATCGAGCTTCTCCTCGATCGCAACACTCCCTTTCTGGAGCTTTCGCCTCTTGCGGCCTGGGACATGTATGACAATGAAGCCCCGTGCGCGGGGATCGTGACTGGCATCGGGCTGGTACATGACCGTGAAGTGATGATCATGGCAAACGACCCCACAGTTAAAGGGGGTACCTACTATCCAATCACGATTAAGAAGCATATCAGATCCCAGACCATTGCCGAAGAAAACAGGTTGCCCTGCATCTATCTGGTTGATTCTGGAGGCATCTTTCTTCCTTTGCAGGATGGTGTATTTCCAGACAAGGAGCATTTCGGAAGGCTCTTCTGCAACCAAGCAAAGATGTCGGCTAAGGGGATTACCCAGATCTCTGTCGTGCTAGGCTCCTGCACTGCCGGTGGTGCCTATCAACCTGCGATGAGCGATGAAGCGATCATAGTCAAGAATCAGGGGACGATCTTCATCGGCGGTCCCCCCTTGGTTAAGGCAGCCACGGGTGTAGATGTAACTCCAGAAGAGCTTGGCGGCGCCGATGTCCATTGCAGGATATCCGGGGTCACCGACCATTATGCCATGAATGATAGGCATGCACTCGAGATCTGCAGGAATATCGTTGAGAATCTATCAGCTCCGAGAAAATTCGAGCTTGATATGACGGAACCGGAGGATCCTGCCTATCCGCCTGAGGAGCTTTACGGTATAGTTCCAAAAGACCTCAGAAAACCTTTCGACATGCGGGAGATCATCGCGAGGATCGTTGATGGAAGCAGGTTCCATGAATTCAAACCCTTTTATGGGACGAGCCTCGTCTGCGGCTTCGCGAGGATCATGGGCTATCCCGTAGGAATACTTGGAAACAACGGCGTCCTCTTCTCCGAATCTTCGCTGAAAGGGGCGCACTTCGTATCCATGTGTTCGGTGAGAAAGATTCCTCTCCTGTTCCTGCAGAACATCACCGGGTTTATTGTCGGTAAGGAGTATGAGCACGGAGGGATAGCTAAGGATGGCGCAAAGATGGTCCATGCCGTCGCCAACGCCAATGTTCCAAAGTTCACAATTATTGTGGGAGCCTCTCATGGAGCTGGAAACTACGCCATGTGCGGAAAAGGCTATCTGCCAAGGCTCCTCTGGATGTGGCCGACTTCAAAGATATCGGTCATGGGAGGAGAGCAGGCCGCCAATGTCCTCCTCCAAGTAAAGCTGGAACAACTGGCGCGCATGGGAAAGGCCATGACTCCGGAAGAGCAAGAGAGATTCAAGTTCCCAATTCTGGAAAAATATCAAAATGAGGGAAGCCCTTACTATTCCACGGCAAGATTGTGGGATGATGGTATCCTTGACCCGATGGAAACGAGGACGGCTCTATCTCTTGCAATATCCGCATCTCTCAACATTCCCATTCCCGATCACAACTTTGGTGTCTTCAGAATGTAAAGGGCAGTGTGATGTCAAAGCGTTCCTACACTAGGATTGTCACAGGCGAAGAGGGAAAGGTCTTTAAAGTAATCCTGTCGCGACCGGAGAAGCACAATGCATTCGATGACATAACCATCCTTGAACTGATAGAGGCTTTCAGGGAAGCTTCCACGAGCGACAGGATACGGGTAGTCCTTCTGAAGGCGGAGGGAAAGAACTTTTGCGCTGGCGCCGATCTTGAGTGGATGAGAAGAGCGAGGACTTTTACGCTTGAGGAAAACCGCCAGGATGCTCTCAGGCTCGCTGAGATGGTTCAGGGAATCTTCTCCATGCCTGTACCTGTCATCTGCCGCGTCCACGGAGCTGTCTTTGGCGGCGGAGTTGGACTCGTTGCCGCCTGTGACATTGTGATCGCTTCTGAAGAAGCGACCTTTTCTCTGAGTGAGGTGAAGGTCGGGATAGCCCCTGCCACCATATATCCCATCCTTCTGAGAAAGATAGGGGAGAGTGTCTGCCGCAGAATCATGCTCACCGGGGAACAGTTTGGTGCCGTCGCCGCAAAGGAGTTTGGGCTAGTCCACAAGGTCGTTTCTGTAGATCTCCTCGACGATGCCGTTCAGGATGTTGTATCGATGATCCTCCAGAATGGCCCGCAGGCAATCGCATCGTGCAAGGAGCTAGCGCTAAGAGTTCCATCGATGACGCTCGTCGAAGCCAAGGAATTCACCACGGAAATGATCGCACGCCTTCGCTTGAGCGATGAGGGACAGGAAGGACTCACCGCCTTTCTTGAAAAGAGAAAGCCAAAGTGGACAGAGTAAACAAGGAATTCACGCCATTGGGAAGATGAATGTTCAAGAAAATTCTGGTCGCTAACAGGGGAGAGATCGCAATCAGGGTCATGAAAGCATGCCGCCTGATGGGGATTCATACGATAGCCATTTATTCGGATGCCGATGAGCACAGTCTCCATCTTCAATATGCGGATGAGGCAGTACGCATAGGATTTCCTGATCCACTTTCTAGCTATCTCAACATTGAGGCCATCATCAAGGCGGCGAAAGAGCGCGGAGCGGAAGCCATACATCCTGGATACGGATTCCTCGCGGAGAACTCCCATTTTTCAAGGAGATGTTTCGACGAAAGTCTGATCTTTATCGGTCCTCCCTGTGATGCCGTAGCTCTCATGGGAGATAAGGTCACTGCAAGAAAGATGATGTCCAAGCAGGGCATCCCCATAATTCCAGGGATGACATCAGCCGGAAATGATCCGAAAAGTCTTGAGCGCTTTGCATCTCAGATAGGATATCCCGTCATCATTAAGGCCTCTGCTGGTGGAGGCGGTAAGGGGATGAGGATTATCTCCAGGGAAAGCGACCTTCTGGGCTCAGCCCAAGCCGCTGCGAGGGAGGCCGAGAAAGCATTCGGTGACGGGCGCATCTACCTCGAAAAATTTCTTGAGCGACCGAGACACATAGAGTTCCAGATCCTCGTGGATCATCACGGGAATGCCATTCATCTCTTCGAGAGGGAGTGTTCCATTCAGAGGAGATACCAGAAGATCGTAGAAGAAACTCCATCTCCAGCACTGACTCCTGAACTGAGAAAGGAGATGGGAGCGACAGCCATCAAGATAGCTCTGACTGCCGGATATAGAAATGCTGGAACAGTCGAGTTCCTTCTCGATCAGAACCAGAGATTCTACTTCCTGGAGATGAACACCAGGGTTCAGGTCGAGCATCCTATCACAGAGATGACCACAGGGGTAGATATCGTATGCGAACAGTTGAGGATCGCCTCAGGAGAGAAATTAACACTCTCCCAGGAAAAGCTATTCCAGAGAGGACATTCTATCGAGTGCAGGATCTATGCTGAGGATCCAGAGAACAATTTCCTCCCATCTCCCGGAAAAATCTTGGTACTGAGGGAACCAGTCGGGCCGGGAATCAGGGTCGACTCTGGAATCTACCAGGGTTTTGAAGTGCCGGTCCATTATGACCCGATCCTTTCTAAACTCATCGTCTTCGCAGAGAACAGGGCGATGGCTCTAAAGAAGATGAGGGTAACTCTCTCCGAATACAAAATCCTTGGGATCAAGAACAACATTGCTTTCCTGACCGAGATCATCGGCCATCCGGAATTTGAAGCTGGAAACACGCACACGAAGTTCATCGAAGAACACCTCGGCTCGTGGAAGCGAGAAAGCAAAAAGTACTGCGATATAGCATTGATTGCCGCTGCGCTCATGGAATCGGAAAGAAATGGAAGGATCCCTTTTGGTCAAATGGCTGAAGGAACACGTATGAGACCATCGCCTTGGCAAACGGTCGGCTACTGGAGAGTAGGAGAGTCTGGCAGATGAAGAAGCTCGAATTCAAAATTTCCGGTGAAATACGCTCCATTTCCCTCGAGAAGATCGCGGGGGGATATTCAGCAAAAGTTGGAGAGCGTTTCTATCATCAGGTAAATGCAAAAAGCATTGAAAAGGGCCACCTCATTCTCGACGTCGATGGAGAAAACTTCAAGGTTCTTCTTGGTGAGAATGGCGGAACGTACCATGTCTCTGTCAGGGAAGAAGAATTTCTCCTAGAGAAGGCCTTGGCTCATGCCACTCACCAGATCCCTATCATGGGAGAGAAGAAAGGAGGCAACATAGTTCAGGCGCCCATGCCTGGAAAAGTGATAAAGATCCTCTTCAAGGAGGGCGACTTCATCCAAACAGGGCAGACGGTCGCCATCATCGAAGCCATGAAGATGGAAAACAACATCATCGCCCACAGGGATGCCATCATAAAGAAGATCATGGTCAACGTTGGAGACCAGGTCAATCTCGCCGATCCCATTCTCGAATTCCTCGAATGACAGGAGCAATCAATTGATTCAGTCATGAAGTGATTGAAAGGCATCTGCTTTTTTGCTATTCTTGAGAATCCTTAAGATCTCTGATGCAAAATTATGAAGAAGGATATTTGCGACATCTGTGGTGGCACCGGCTTCGAGATCAAGCAGGAAGGAGCCAAGACCATTGCCGTGCGGTGCTCCTGTTACAGGGAGGAAAGGATGAAGAATCTCTCCCGGATGGCAAGAATCCCAAAACGCTACCAGCACTGCGACCTTGACAATTTCGAAGAGATCCATCCCTCGCACAGGAAGGTTAAGAAGATTGCTCAGAAATTCGTCAGGGAATATCCGCTCAATGAGGCTGGTCTTCTTCTGCTCGGCCACTGCGGAGTTGGAAAGACCCACATCGCCGTTGGAATACTGAAGGCTCTCATCCTAGAGAAAGGGGTTTATGGCATTTTTTATGACTTTAGGGACCTACTCAAGGAGATACAGAACAGCTACAACCCTTTATCTGGAACTACAGAGATGGATATCCTGGCCCCTGTCATATCAGCGGATGTCCTTGTCCTCGATGATCTTGGAGTGGGGAAGATGACGGACTGGGTCAGGGAAACTCTCGAGCACATTATCAACACCAGATACAACGAGAAGAAGACAGTCATAATCACGTCTAATCTTCCGGATGTTCCCATTGATGCCGATGGAGAAAGCCTGGAAAGGAGGATCGGTGCAAGACTCCGGTCGAGACTTTACGAGATGTGCGTTTCCATAGAGATCAAAGGCGATGATTACAGGAGCAACATCCGGCAAGCCCGCTTTCGTTTCGGCGACGAATGATCAATAGCAGTTAAGCATAATCGTTTCGCATGACGCATATTCCATAGATGCCATTGCTACCATAATAATCATTCAAAGAAAGGTGGAAAATTATGACTTATACAAACATTCTTTATGAAAAGAGAGAAGGAATTGGTTGGATCACCATCAATCGCCCGGATAAGTTGAATGCGCTGAATAAAAAAACATTGGAAGAGCTCAATGAGGCGATCTGTGATGCGGGAAATGATGGATCAATCAGCGTCGTCATCCTTACGGGCAGTGGACAGAAGGCATTCGTAGCTGGAGCTGACATCGCCGAGATTTCTCTGCTGACTCCTCAGGAAGGCAAAGACTTTGCACTGAATGGACAGAGTGTCTTTAGCAGGATAGAGAATCTGGGAAAGCCCGTTATTGCCGCCATCAACGGATTTGCGCTTGGCGGAGGATGCGAGCTTGCCATGGCCTGCACGATCAGGATCGCCTCGGAAAACGCCAAGTTCGGGCAGCCTGAAGTGAATCTGGGTATTATTCCGGGATATGGGGGAACGCAGCGTCTCGCGAGGCTGCTTGGAAAAGGGAGAGGATTGGAATTAATCCTTATGGGAGATATGATAGATGCCAATGAGGCTTGCAGGATCGGGCTTATCAACAAGATCACGAAACCAGATGAACTGTTTCCAGCCTGTGAAGCGATGGCGAAAAAGATCATGTCCAAGGGACCGCTTGCCATCAGATATGCTCTTGAAGCGGTGAACATGGGGCTTGAGATGCCGATCGAAGAAGGGTTATTCCTTGAGGCAACTCTATTTGGCCTGCTTTGCGGCACCGAAGATATGCACGAAGGGATGAAAGCTTTTATGGAGAAGAGGATGGCTAGATTCGCCGGCAAATAGAAGGCAGAATCATACTCCTTCGAAAGGCGGTCTCACGACCGCCTTTTTCATGTGTGCGATGGATAAATCGATATTCAAGAAATATAATATTTCTGCCATGAGCCTGTGAGAAGATGAAAAAGCTGACCATTTTGAAGATCTCCATCGTCCTCTTCCTCGTCCCCTTTACCTCTTACATCGTTTATAAGGTCATTTCTTACAGAAAGACTCCGCTCCCAATCAATCATCCCGGTAATGCTGCGGAGAAAGAAGTAACCAGACTGGAAAGATTCGAGATGAAAGGACTTCGGGACGACCGGGAATCGTTCAACTTGAATGCTGAAAAATTCTTCCAACTCGAGAAAGGGCTCCTGCGCCTTGAAGGGATTAATTCCCTTGTTATCCATTCAAAAGATGGCAAAAAGATAGCAACCTCTGCAGACAGGGGAATCATGCTTGAACCAGAGGGAAAGGAGAGAAGGATCGCCGTGGAGGGCCACGTAAGGCTTGCCACCGAGGATGGTACGGAAATCGAAACTGAATCACTCTTCTTCGAAGAAAAAGAGGAAAAAGTGAGAGCGGATAAAGAGGTCAGAATAAGAAGAGAAAATATCCACGCCATTTCCTCGTCTATGACTTATGATCTGAACAGAGAAGAGGCTATCCTCTCACCAAACTTCCATCTGGAAATTCCATCGAAAAAAAATAAAATTATAGCTCAGGCCTATTCCTTCCGGGGAGATCTGGCTCTGGGCGAAGGTCTTCTCGAAGGCGGGGTCAGGATCAGCGATCCAATGACGACTGTAACAGCCACCGAGGCTCGTATCCACTCGGAGCGCGATGCGAAGCAAATGAAGAGCATTGTTCTTTTCGGGAATGTCCTGGGAGAAATGGGATTTGAAAGAGGTGGAAGGAGGAGCTTTGGCTCACTCCAAGCCGATAGTATGGAGATCTTCTTCCATGATAGTATAGTTAAAAGAATTATCTGTAAAGATCGGGTTTCTCTCCAGCTTCGGGACACATCGACTTTCCCTACCGAGCAGGAACCAATGACTATCAAAGCCGACTTCACGGAGATAAAGAAGGATGAACAGGGCACCACCCATCTCGAATTCAAAGGCAGTGTCATGGCTGAAGTAAAGAGGCATGAAGATGAAAGAGCAAAAGGTTCCAGTGTAGTTGAAGACCTCTCCTGTGGCCTTCTTCGAGTCACTATCGGCGGAGATGATACCGTCGAGAGGGGACACGCGGAGGAAAAGGTCCTGTACCGCAGAGGAGATCTCCGCGCCGAAGCGGAGGAAGTTGACTACGTAAAGAACGATTCCAGGGTCGTGATGATGGAGAGTAGAGGAAGACTTCCTCGGATGATCATGGAAGACTGGTCGGTCCAGGCAAGCGAGATTGAAATTGTCAACGACTCCACGCTGAAGGCTTCAGGAAAGGTCAAGAGCAGATACGAGGGCGTGAGAGGAACGGAAGAAAGGCTCTACCTCTTCGATGACGAAAAAGCGGTCTTCATTGCTTCCAACACCCTCTTCTTGCAGAAAGATGAGGTGGTCCATCATTCCGGAAACGCAATGGCATGGCAGGAAGATAACAGCATCAATGCCGATGACATCTTCATCCATCTGAAAGAAAGGAAATTCGAAGCGCGTGGCAAGGTGATCAGCAGATTCGGAAAGTTGACCGCTCTGGCTGATGAGAAGGAGAGCAAGGACTCTGCCCCAAAGAAACTCTCTCGTCCCGCCATCGTCCAATCCGATTCTCTTATATATCTCCAGGATCAAAAGAAGGCCGCTTACCAGGGGAATGTCACCTTGAAATGCACAGGGAGGGAGCTCTCCTGTCAGGAGATGGATATCTACTTTGATGAGAGCGGGAATGTTGAAAGGATTATAGCAATTTTGAAGGTTCAACTCAAAGGAGATGGATTCCGTGCAACCGGAGGAAAAATTGACTATGCGGTTGCGAGCAGGCTTGCGACAATCAGCGGAAATGCAGAGCCAGCAAGGATTTACAACCATCAGGAGAAAGAGATAGCCGTCAGCGCTTCCTTGACATTTGATATGGCTGAAGATAAGATAAGCCTGCTTTCCAAAGAGGGGGGCAGGACCTGGATCACCCTCAAATGAGATCTTGAATCGCTGCACAAAGGAGCAATTTATCGAAAAGAAAATACTGAGAGCGGAGGGGCTTGCAAAAAAATACCGCGGCAGGAGCGTAGTCGATGACGTTTTCCTTGAGATCCATGAAGGTGAGGTCGTGGGACTTCTTGGACCAAACGGAGCCGGAAAGACGACCTGCTTTTATCTGATCCTCGGCCTCGTCCCCCCCGAAGAGGGAAAGATCTTCCTAAACGGGGAAGATATCACCGATCTTCCCATGTATGTCAGGGCACGAAAAGGAATCGGCTACCTTCCTCAGGAGGCGTCTGCCTTTCGAAAGATGACCGTTGAGGAGAATCTCATTGCCATCCTTGAGACGCTCAACCTTCCAAGAGAAGAGATCAGATCGAGATGCGATGCCCTCCTCAAAGAATTTCGCATCGCCCACCTGTCGAAGAACAGGACATATTCACTCTCAGGCGGAGAAAGGAGAAGGGTGGAGATAGCGCGAGCGCTTGTTCTTTCCCCCCATTTCATGCTTCTCGATGAACCCTTTGCCGGAATCGATCCAATCGCCGTCTCGGACATACAGAAGATCGTATCCCTCCTGAAAGAGAAGGGAATTGGGATTCTCATCACCGACCACAATGTCCGCGAAACTTTACAGATCACCGATAGAGCGTATATTATTAATATGGGCAGGATATTCAGGGAAGGAGACCCTGCAAAGCTAACGAACGACCCGGATGTCAGGAAGATTTATCTGGGAGACCGCTTCAGCCTGTAGGGAGCAACGATGGTGCTAGAACAAAAATTGACTTTGAAGATGAGCCAAAAGCTCATCATGACTCCCTCTCTGCAGCAAGCCATAAAACTTCTTCAGATGTCCAAGCTCGAGCTTCAGGAAGAGATTTCCCAGGAACTCGTGGAAAATCCCGTTCTCGAAGAGACCATTGATGAAGGCGTCTCCCTGGAAACGGCAAAAAAATATGAAGTGGATGGTGCAGCGCCGCCGAAAGAGAGAGAAAGCGATGAGACGGATTATGAAGCCTTCTTCCGGAATCTCGAGGATAGCTGGGTACCGGAATACCAGAGAGAAGAGAAAGAAGACACTCCCACATTCGAAAACGTCCTCACGAAGCCAAGCACTCTTGCCGACCATCTCCTCTGGCAGCTCCACATGACTTCTCTATCGCAGGAACAGAAGGAGATCGGAGAGGTCATCATTGGCAATTTAGATGAGGACGGGTACCTGAAGGCGACTCGCGAAGAGATCAGAGATTCAGGCAATTTCCAGATGGAAGATATCGAAAAGACCCTAATGCTGATCCAGGAGTTCGATCCCGTCGGAGTGGCGGCAAGAGACCTAACTGAATGCCTGAAAATTCAGCTAAGAATATTTGGCATAGAAGACAGAGCCGTTTATGAGATTGTCGAGCGGCATCTCGACAAGCTTCAGAAGAAGCATTACAGGGAGCTTGCCTCAATCCTGGGATGCACGATGAAGAAGCTTGAGAGCTACATCGAGATAATCAAGGGGCTAGAGCCGAAACCAGGCAGGAAATACAGCACAGAAAAATCGCATTACGTCATTCCAGATGTATACGTCTTCAAGGTTGAGGACGAGTGGGTGATACAGCTTAACGATGAAGGGCTCCCCAAGCTGCGCATCAGCCCGATGTATAGGAGGATGGCAGAACGGGGAAGTTATGAAGACCAGAACGAAGCCAAGGAGTTTGTGAGGAATAAGCTCAGATCAGCCTTCCGGCTGATCAAGAGCCTTGAAGAGAGACAGAGGACAATCTACAAGGTGGCACGTAGCATCGTGAACTTCCAGAGGAATTTCCTAGATCATGGTATTGAGCGATTAAAACCAATGGTATTGCGTGACGTGGCAGAGGACATCGGAGTCCATGAATCGACTGTCTGCCGCGTCGTCAACAACAAATACATGCACACGCCGCGTGGGCTCTTCGAGATGAAGTTCTTCTTCCACAGCGGCCTTGCCTCCTCGGAGGGGGAGGATGTCTCATCCTTGGCCGTCAAAAACAGCATCAAGCAACTCATCGATCAAGAAGACCCAAAGAAACCGCTGAGCGATTCAAACATAGCTAAGATCCTCTCCACCCGCGGATTGAAGATCGCCAGGAGGACGGTTGCCAAGTACAGGGAAAACTTGAGGATTCCCTCATCAAACATCCGGAGACAGGTCTTTCCGAATTGATGAATCAACCCACCTGCAAGGCGCTCCTTTCTTCACATGGTGAACAGATGCCCGAGACATCGAATTCTTACGGTGCTTTCTATAACGAATTTTTGAAAGAAGAGTCGGTTTAAAAGGAGAAAGAGCATGAAAGTTTATTTTACCGGCCGGCATTTTGAAGTATCGAAAGCGATCAAAGACTTCACGACTGAGAAGCTGAAGAGGATGGAAAGATTCGTTGAAAATATCATGGAAGTACATATCATTCTGGCGATCGAGAAATACAGACATATCGCTGAGATCACCCTGAAAGGAAAGAATGCTACCTTCAGCGGAAAGAAGATCACTCAGGATATGTACGCCTCCATCAGCGCTGTTCTCGATAAAATCGAAAAGCAGGCAAGGAGGTACAAGGAGAAACTGATGGGAAGAAAGAGAAGCAGCAGAATGCCCGGGCTAGCCGCCTCTTCTCTGCGGGCAACAGGCACTCAGAATCCCAGGATAGAATCTATAGAAATGGAAAAATCTCTCCCCAGGATTGTAAAGACCGAAACACAGGAAGCAAAACCGATGACTATCGAGGAGGCCATCCTGCAGATGGACAACTCCAAGGGAGATTTCCTCGTTTTCCGGAACTTCCGCTCACGGAAGATTAATGTCATTTACAGAAGAAAAAACGGAGATTTCGGCCTCATCGAACCAGAATCCTAACCCGTTTACCACGCAATCTCGCAATATTGACAGGTTTTGAAAAAAGCTGATAATATGAACACACAAATTGAGTGCATAACGCATAATAAAAGATTCGGGATGCCGATGGATTCTGTGATGAATAGCCAAACAGGAGATTATCACGCCGGGAGCAGAACGGGCACCATTAAATTCGATTTCACCGATTCGGACTCTCTCCATGTCTCATGCTTCTTCCAAGCTCTCCATGAAGAACTCGAAAAGACCCTCCGCAGCGATACCCATTTCCTGATCTTTAACATCAATGGCTTTCCGGAAGAGAAGAGCCTGAAGAATTTTGAAGTTGGTGAGAGAGCTGAGGCACAGGAATATTCGAGAAGATGCATGGAGAGGATCCTTTCACTGAGGATCCCGGTCATCTCGGAAATCCGCGGTTTCATCTGTGGACCGATCCTGGAGACCGTCCTTTTTTCTGATTTCATCATAGCGTGCCGCTCGACCATTATCTCCAGTCTCATGCTGGAGAAAGGGTACATCCCGGTCATGGGGATGCTCACAAACCTCATGGAGCTTTTCGGAAAAGAAGGGCTTTTTCGGTTCCTTCTGGATGGGATCGACCTTTCATCCACCCATCCAGTGAAAATCTCGATTTTTCATTCCATCATCGATCAGGAGGACCTTGATTCCGAGGTGGCGAAACTCATCAAAACATTTTCTGAAAGAGACAGGCATGCCATCCGTGTCATCAAAGAACTTTCCCTTCATACGAGAAACCTTCACCCCGGCGAAGCGCTCCTGCTGGAACGATACAACTTTGCTCTCTGCTTCTCTGAGCCTCATGTCAAGGAAAGAATAGATCTGTTCTTAAACAAGAAGGAATGATGTTCAACAGAGAATAATATGTCAGAAGGAGCGGACTCATGAATTTTCAATTATCCGAAGAACACAGCATGTTGAAGCAGACCATCAGAGCCTTTGCGGAGAAGGAGATAAAGCCGAAAGCGGCAGAGCATGATAAGACGCGAGAATACCCGTTTGAAAATGTCAGAAAGGCTGCCGGATTGAACCTTATGGGCATCATGATTCCAGAGGAGTATGGAGGAGGAGGGATGGATTGCGTCAGCTACGTCATCGCCGTGGAAGAGATCTCGCGATGCTGCGCTTCGACAGGCGTCATCATCTCGGTAAATAATTCCCTTTATTGCCATCCTGTCCTATTCTTTGGTACAGAGGAACAGAAGCGCAAGTATCTTTCTCCCTGCGCAAAGGGAGAAAAGATCGGCGCCTTCTGCCTGACTGAGGCCAACGCCGGATCCGATGCCGGAAACCAGCAATCCACTGCTGTCTTTAAAGGAGACAGGTACATTCTCAACGGGACCAAGCTATTCGTGACAAACGGTGTCGCTGCCGATTACATGATCATCTTTGCAATGACGGATAGGGGGAAAAAAACAAAAGGAATCAGCGCCTTCATCGTGGAAAAGGATTTCTCCGGCCTGACGAAGGGAAAAGACGAGGTCAAGCTTGGCATTACATGCTCCGGAGCCTGCGAGATCGTCCTTGAGAATTGCGAGGTGCCCAGTGAGAACTTACTCGGAAAGGAAGGGGACGGGTTCAAGATCGCAATGAACGCGCTTGAAGAGGGAAGGATCGGGATCGCATCGCAGGCGGTGGGGATCGCCCAGGCAATCCTTGATGAATCCCTCAAGTATTCTAAAGAGAGGGTTCAGTTCGGGAAACCGATCTCGGAGTTTCAGGCAATCCAATGGATGCTCTCGGACATGGCGACGGAGATAGAGGCGGCGAGGCTTCTCAATTACAGGGCTGCAATGAAGAGGGATTCCGGCGCAAAGTACACCCTGGAATCTTCCATGGCCAAGCTCTTTGCTTCCGAAGTGGCAATGAAATCTGCCATCAAGGGGATTCAGATCTTCGGGGGCTACGGATACATCAACGAGTACCCAATGGAACGTTTCTTTAGAGATGCAAAGATCACCGAGATCTACGAAGGGACATCAGAAATCCAGAGGCTGATCATCTCGGGCCTTATCCTCAAAGGAAACTAATTTTAGATGATTATCATGCAGAGCAAGAGAGGAACATGCGATTGGAATTTACACAAGAACAGCTGATGATAAGGGATATGGTCAGGGATTTCGTCCAGACTGAACTCAAACCTGTCATCAGCAACCTCGAGAGTAAAGAGGAATTCCCGGCTGTGATCACTTCCAAAATGGGAGAGCTCGGATTGCTCGGAATGACCGCTCCAGAAAAGTACGGTGGTTCGGGCCTAGATTCCATCTCTTACGCCCTTGCCATCGAGGAGATTGCAAAGGTTTCTGCTTCAGTCGCTATCACTGTGAGCGTGACTAATTCTGTATGCGTCTATCCCATTTACAGATTCGGTACTGAAGAACAGAAGGAGAGATACCTACGACCACTGGCCTCTGGAAAGATGATCGGCGGCTTTGCCCTGACGGAACCTGGCGCTGGCTCAGATGCAGCCAATGTTAGATGCCGGGCAGAGAAGCAAGGTGAACAGTATATCCTGAACGGTACAAAGGCATGGGTGACTAACGCCATCGTGGGAGAGATTTTCGTTGTCTTGGCTTCGATGGACCCTTCCAGGAGAGAAGCCATCAGCGCCTTCATTGTCGAGAGGAACTTCAAGGGATTTAGCTTTGGAAAAGTCGAAGACAAAATGGGGTTGCGATGTTCCAAGACAGCGGACATCGTACTTGAGGATTGCAAGGTTCCCGCTGAGAACCTGCTGGGAAAGGAAGGGGACGGGTTGAGAATTGCCCTCCATTCGCTGGATGGTTCGAGGATCAGTGTTGGTGCGCAGGCTGTAGGTATCGCCCAGGCTGCCCTCGATGAGGCTAATTTTTATGCAAGACAGAGGGAAGCTTTCGGGAGGCCCATTGCAGAGCTTCAGGCCATTCAGTTCATGCTCGCTGACATGGCCACGCGGATCGAGGCGGCCAGACTCCTCGTCATGCATGCTTCCATGCTGAGGGAAGCCAACGTTCAGTCCTTCACGAAAGAGGCATCCATGGCCAAGCTCTTCGCATCAGAAACGGCCTGCCATGTGGCATCCATGGCGCTTCAGATCCATGGTGCCTACGGTTATTCGAAAGAGTACAGCGTAGAGAGATACTTCAGGGACGCCCGCGTGACAACGATCTATGAAGGAACTTCTGAGATCCAGAGGCTCATCATCGCGAGAAGGCTACTCGCATGAAGAATCAGGTGAAATTGATAACCTTTAAGCTAACATCTTTGTTTAAGAGAGATGGAAGTGTCAAGATCAAAGAACAGAGCGAAGAGCAAGAAGGAATGGCTCGAACAGACGCTCAAGCCTCATCTTAACGAGAACAAGGAAAGATCAATTTCTTTCACAACGGTCTCCAGCATGCCGATCGAAAGGCTCTACACACTGGAAGACCTCGCGAACTTTGATTACTATGAAAAACTCGGATTTCCAGGAGAGTATCCTTATACCCGCGGGATCCATCCCACAATGTACCGGGGACGCCTCTGGACCATGAGGCAATTCTCTGGCTTTGGGACGGCAAAGGACACCAACAACAGGTATCACTACCTTCTCGACCACGGACAGACTGGGCTAAGTGTTGCCTTCGATCTTCCTACCCTTATGGGGATAGATTCGGACCATCCCCTTGCACAGGGAGAAGTAGGCAAGGAAGGGGTTGCCATAGACACGCTCGCCGACATGGAGGTTCTCTTCGACGGGATCCCTCTGGATAAAATATCGACATCTATGACAATCAATGCACCGGCTTCAGTCCTGTTTGCCATGTACATTGCGGTAGGGGAGAAACAGGGAGTCCAGAGCTATAAACTCGAGGGAACGATCCAGAATGACATCCTCAAGGAATACATCGCCCAGAAGGAATGGATATACCCGCCGCGCCCTTCTATAAGGATCATCACAGACATCATGGCATACTGCATGAAAAAAGTACCAAAGTGGAACACGATCAGCATCAGCGGCTATCACATCCGGGAAGCAGGATCGACTGCCGTACAGGAACTCGCCTTTACGCTTGCCGATGGGATCGAATATGTCAAGGCGGGGATAGAGGCTGGCCTCGATATTGACGGTTTTGCTCCCAGGCTCTCCTTTTTCTTCAACTCCCACAACGACTTTTTTGAGGAGATCGCCAAGATGAGAGCCGCGCGGAGGATCTGGTCCCGGGTCATGAGAGAAAGGTTCAAGGTAAAGGATCCCAGATCCTGGATGCTTCGGTTTCACACGCAGACGGCAGGATGTTCTCTAACCGCGCAGCAGCCGCACAATAACATCGTGAGGGTCACCATTCAAGCTCTCGCTGCTGTCCTTGGCGGAACGCAATCGCTCCACACGAACTCAATGGATGAGACTCTCGCTCTTCCCACTGAAAAAGCCGTCCGGATCGCTCTCAGGACACAGCAGATCATCGCCGAAGAAAGCGGTGTTGCCAATAGCATCGACCCTCTTGGGGGATCTTACTTTGTCGAAGCGCTTACCGATAAGATAGAAGAGGAGGCCATGGGTTATATCAACAGGATCGATGAGATGGGAGGGATGGTCAACGCCATCGAGGCAGGATTTCCGCAGAAGGAGATTGCAGATGCTGCCTACCGTTATCAGCAGCAACTGGACCGTAAAGAAAAGACGGTCGTCGGCGTGAACAAGTACATCATGGAAGAGGAAAAGCCAATCGAGATACTGAAGATCGGCGAAGAGACCGAGATTGAACAGAAGAAGAGATTGCAGAACGTCAAGAACATGAGGAACGCTGGAAAAGTGAAGGAATGTCTGGATAGGCTCATGGAAGCAGCACATGGCGGGGAGAATCTCATGCCCCGCATACTCGATGCTGTGAGAGCCTATGCCAGTATCGGCGAGATCTGCGATACTATGAAGAAAGTCTTTGGCGAGTACAGGGAAGCTTCCGTCATCTGAAGAGAGGTGGAACATTATGCCTGAAAAGAAGAAGATCAGACTTCTCATCGGGAAAATCGGTCTCGATGGCCATGACAGGGGGGCTAAGATCATAGCACGCGCCCTGAGAGATGCGGGTTTCGAGGTCATATACACAGGCCTTCATCAGACCCCTGAGATGGTCGTTCAGACTGCCATTCAGGAAGATGTTGATGCCATTGGATTAAGCATCCTCTCCGGAGCCCACAATCATCTTTTTCCTAGCGTCCTACAGCTCCTCTCAGAACGAGGGGCTGACGACATCAAGCTATTTGGAGGAGGCATCATCCCTAAAGAAGACATCCCGGGATTGAAAGAGAAAGGTGTTCTGGAGTTATTCACTCCCGGAGCTTCCACCAGGGAGATAATCGAATGGGTCAAGATGAACATTCAGCCTCGACAACTCAAGAAATGATCAATTTGAAGATTTCCCCACCCATTGCCGAGGTCCGGATAGAACGGTCGAACGGCATCAATATTCTAGATCGATCATTTATGGCCTCTTTCCTGCAGGCCATAACTACAATTAGGAATTATGGCTCAATCAAAGTGGCAATTATTTCATCCGGACACGGCGACGGCTTTGCTGCCGGCGCCGACATGCAGGAACTGAAAGGGCTCAACAGTCGGGACGGAGTGGATTACTCCGAATCAGGTCAAAGAATCTTTTCCATCATCTCTTTATCTAAAATCATATTCATATCCGCAGTGGAAGGTTATTGTATCGGCGGCGGGTTTGACCTGGCTCTGGCCTGCGATATCATCCTTGCTTCTCCTGGGAGTTACTTTCAGCATCCTGGAACCTCGAGGGGATTCATAACGGGATGGGGAGGCAATTTTAGACTCGCCCGGGTTGCGGGAAGGAGGAAAAGCTCTTCAATCCTGATCGAGGGAAGAAGGATCAATCTTCGTGAGGCCGAAATGATCGGACTGGTGCCGAAGGATTATGACGACAACGATCGCGCTTTGAGAGATGGAGAAATTCTGATGAAAGCACGATCGATGGCACAAAGAATCTCGCGACTGGATTTCAGGCAGATCGATTTAATCAAGAAAACCATCAACATGTCAGGGCGGATCAGCCTCTCCAGCCGGTTGGTCATGGAATCCCATCTTGCTCACCTTCATGCCATATCTTTATAAAGGCTAATCTTCAAATTATCATTTCGTGTCAGGCGTGCTACGCAAAAGGCTTGACAACTCTTGGCTTGAGTGATATTTTTCAGCAATGAAATAGGTTAAAGCCTTCCTACCTGTTATGAAAAAGAAGATACTTGTTGCTGATGATAGCATAACGATACAGAAAGTTATAGAAATGGCCTTCATGGGTGGTGATTACGAGGTCTTCTGTGCAGGGAATGGAAGGGAAGCGCTTTCAAAATTCAACCAGTATCTTCCGGATATCGTTCTGGCAGACACGATCATGCCGGAAATGGACGGTTACACACTCTGCAGCACGATTAAAAGCATGGCTGACTTTTCCCATGTCCCAGTGCTCCTCCTTTCAGGGGCTTTCGAACCGTTTGACAGGGATAGAGCGGAAATGTCCGGCGCTGATGGGATCCTAACAAAGCCCTTCGAATCAAGGTTCCTCATAGAAAAAGTGGAAAAGATTCTGAATCCCGTCATGGAAGAGCCTGCCATCCCTGAACTGGAAGCTTCGGCTCATGAAGAGGTTGGACAGTCAGAGGCCCGAATTCATCCAAGCGAATCAGAAATAGAAGATTTTCCGGTTGATCTCGATACGGCGCTCGAGATATCCGACTCTACTGCCGCAATCTCTCCTCATTTCAAGACTCAAAAAGCTCCGGTGCATGTTGAACAGAAAGGCGAAGAGCGTTTTCAAACTCGGAGATCAGGCGCAGGTTCTGAGAATGAGAGAGAACCAGAATATGCAGAACAGCCCTTCCTGCGATTATCCGAGGAGGAGATTGAATCCATCGCCAGAAAGGTCTTCCAAATGCTGTCCGAAGATTTTGTAAAGAAAGTGATAAAAGAGACCATATCAGAAACAGCGGAAAGGATCATCAGGGAACGGATCAAAGAACTGGAAGAACATGCTTCCGAATGATCGGATGCATCCCTAAAAAAACTAAAGTTTATTGCTAAAGTAGGCTTGCAGACCTACTTTTTTTATTAGAGGAGACGATGAGCAGATTGTTGAAAAAGAAGTGATGGAAGGTCATGGAGATAGAAAAGGAATACTTGCCCGAAAAATTTGAAAAGAAGTGGTACTCATTCTGGATCGAGAAAGAATTCTTCAAGGCAGATCCTCTTTCGGAGAGAGAACCATTCTGCATAGTGATACCTCCTCCCAACATCACGGGAACGCTACATGTCGGCCATGCGTTGAATTACACACTTCAAGACATTGTTGTGCGATGGAAGAGAATGTCTGGGTACGATGTCCTCTGGCTGCCTGGATACGACCATGCCGGCATCGCCACGCAGATCGTGGTGGAGAGGGAACTCCAGAAAGAAGGAACCGCCAGACAGATGCTTGGAAGACAGAAATTCGAAGAAAGGGTCTGGGAATGGAAGAAACAGTACTCGGAAAAGATTATAGAAACCTTGAAGAGACTGGGATCATCCTGCGATTGGTCACGCACAAGATTCACCCTTGATCCGATGCTCTCGCGTGCCGTGAGAGAGGTCTTCGTCAGGCTCTACAGGGAAGGGCTAATCTACCGGGATAAGTACATCGTGAACTGGTGCCCTCGCTGCAAGACGGCTCTCTCCGATCTGGAAGTTGTTCATGGAGAGATTCAGGGGAAGCTCTATTACATCCTCTACCCTCTGAAAGGGAAAAAGGCTCACGTAACGGTCGCAACAACGCGACCGGAAACGATGCTGGGCGACACGGCCGTTGCCGTGAATCCTTCGGATAAGCGCTACGAAAAACTGCTCGGCCAAACTATCATCCTGCCCATCATGGAAAGAGAGATTCCAATCATTGCAGATCACTTTGTCGACCCGGAATTCGGAACAGGGGCCGTGAAAGTAACGCCAGCACATGATTTCAACGACTTCGCAGTATCCAAGCGGCTTAAGCTTCCACTGATAGTCGTGATAGACGAGGAGGGGAAGATGAACGAGAATGCCGGCGAGTTCAAGTCGCTTGACCGCTATAAATGCAGGAAGCTCATCGTGGAGAGGTTACGGAGGGAAAAGCTTCTCTCAGACGTAAAGAATTACACATATTCGATCGGCAAATGTCAGAGATGCAACACCGTCGTAGAGCCGCTTGTTTCTACCCAATGGTTCATGAAGATGGAAACACTGGCTGCTCCTGCAATTACGGTTGTCGATGAGGGCAGGATCAGGTTCATACCTGATATTTGGAAGAAAACATACTTCGAATGGATGCGAAACATCCATGACTGGTGCATATCGAGGCAGCTCTGGTGGGGGCACAGGATTCCGGCTTGGTACTGCTCCTGCGGGGAGATCATGGTGGACGTGAAGGAACCTGCGGCATGCTCCAGATGTGAGAATAAGGAACTCAAGCAGGATGAAGATGTACTGGATACGTGGTTCTCATCCGCACTCTGGCCATTCTCCGCCATGGGATGGCCTGAACAAACGACCGACCTGAAGAGGTACTACCCGACAACCACTCTCATCACAGGGTTCGACATCATCTTCTTCTGGGTGGCCAGAATGATCATGATGGGCCTTAAATTCGGCGGTGACGTTCCATTCAGGGGCGTTTACTACAACGGGTTGATTCGGGACGAGAAGGGACATAAGATGTCCAAATCCAAGGGAAATGTTATCGACACCGAAGAGATCATGTTGCAGTATGGAACAGATGCCGTTCGATTCACGCTGGCCATCCTCGCCGCCCCAGGGATGGACATCCCGCTTGCTCCTGAACGTATGGCAGGATATCGGGCATTTGCCAACAAGCTCTGGAACGCGACACGGTTTGTCCTTGGCAGTCTTCCGGAAGGCTCGATCAAGCTTACCTATGACCTGAAGGATTTGATCCTTGTTGACCGCTGGATCTTGAGCGCAGTTAACAAACTTGTCGGCGATGTTAATCGGACCCTGGGGTCCTACCGCTTCGATCAAGCCGCCAATCAACTCTATCATTTCCTCTGGCATCAGTTCTGTGATTGGTATATCGAGCTCGTGAAACCATCCCTGCTCATGGGAGACGAGAAAAGGAAAGAGGTCAGTATGGCCGTTCTTGTCGAAGTGCTGGACAAGGTCCTTAGACTGCTTCATCCTTTTATGCCCTTTTTAACAGAAGAATTATGGCAGAAGATTCCGCATCAGGGAGATTCCATCACGGTGGCACCATACCCCGTAGCACAGGAAGAATGCTTTGATGAAAAGGCAGAGGGAGAGATGGCGATCCTCATGGAGCTTATCACCAGGATCAGAAATCTTCGGGCAGAGAATAACATCGATCCTTCCAGAAAGATTGAATTGATCATCCGAAGCGATAAGAGGAAAAGGCTGAAACTCGCCGCTGACAACGAGGCGCACATCATGAATCTGACGAGGAGCACCAAAGTTCAGATCACAGAAGATCCTCTCCCCGAAGAATTTCATGCCAGATGTGTCGCTTCAGGGTTTGAAGTCGCCATACCCCTGAAGGGTATCATCGACACGAGCAGGGAAAAGAACAGAATCGAGAGAGAGATCACTAAACTCGACAAGGAAATCGGTAACAAGAACAAGAAGCTTAGCAACGAAGCCTTTCTATCAAATGCCCCCAAGGATATCGTGGAAAAGGAAAAACAGATTCACAGAGAACTTCTGGAAAAGAAGAAGAAGCTTCTCAAGAATCTAACATTGATCACTAAAGCCGGAAAATGAAGACAATCGCCAATGGAGTTTCCGCAAAAAGCGTTGATGCCATTCTGAAGATGGCGCTCAGAGAGGATATCGGGAAGGGAGATATCACGACAAGGGCCGTTATCGAAAAGGATGTCATAGCTCGCGGACATATCATCGCAAACGAAGAGATGATAGCAGCCGGGCTACAGGTGGCGCGAAGGGCGTTTCAGATCCTCGAGGAAGAGGTATTATTCAAGCCGTTCCATCTTGACGGCGATTCGGTTAGG
>JBFMGF010000099.1 GCA_040752675.1 Acidobacteriota bacterium | reverse complement strand
GCCTTTTCCTTGCTTGTAAAGTTGTATTGCTTGACAGCGTTTCTCATAATCGCTTTGAATCTTCATCGCCATTTTCTCCTTCCAAAAAGTTTTGGAAGAAGTTTAGGCGATGTTGATTTTAGTCTACGATGTTATTAGTTTTTTTAGTCCACGATGTTATTGGTGCAACCCATTAGTTCTTATATTCTATCGATAGTGCTTGGATTTATATCAGGCAAACTGAACATGATTTCTTTTAGAAAATTTTTAGAATTTTCCAGAAAATTAGCTGATCCACTTACATTGAAATTAAAAAAAGATGGCATGAAAATCTTATTGAGAACATTAACAAGAAAAAATGGAAAAAAATATTCTTAACGATATTTTTTGCCAACCTAATATTAGGTGCATTCACTTCAAGAACATTATATGGGTTGATATTTTTGGTCCTTCTCCAAACTAGTGGGCAACTAAATGCTCATAAAAAAGAATTCTTGACTGTCGAAAACATCCCTGCTATTTTTGATATAGAATTAATTTTAGCAGGGTTATTTCATGTACATAAAAAGAGATTTAGAGCCCATCATACAAAAATACCTCCCGGTTCCCGAAATCATAGCGATCATAGGAGCGCGACAGGTTGGGAAGACAACTCTCCTCAAGCACATCCAGGCAAAGATGAAAAGCTCGGTTTTTCTTACACTTGAAGATATTGAATTGAGAGCTCTATTTGACAGGGACATCAAAGCGTTTATTGAACTCTATATCAAACCTTTCAAATATATCTTCATTGATGAATTCCAGCATGCGCGGAATGGCGGTCAATCATTAAAATTCATTTATGACACCGTGAAAGATCGCAAGATCCTTATCTCTGGCTCCTCAATCCTTGATCTAACGGTAGCAACCGTGAAACATCTTGTAGGACGGATTTTCCCCTTTACGCTGTATCCGCTCAACTTTCAGGAGTTCTTAAGCTATCGAGATCCGCATCTTTATCAGCTTTATCTGAAATCAGGACGGCATAAGCAGCTGGAGAAAGTGCTCCTCGAAAAATTCAACCTCATGCTGAAAGAATTCATCGTTTACGGCGGTTATCCTCGTGTTGTACTTGCTCACAATGATGCGGAGAAACAGGAAGTTTTGAAAAATATTTTCAATATATACCTTTTACGGGATGTTAGAGACATGGTTGGATTCATGGATGATTACAAAATGCTGAATCTTATCAAAGCGCTCTCCTTGCAAACGGGAAATGTGATTTCGTATGAAGAGCTATCGACCCTCGCTCAACAGAAAACGCCTGAACTGAAAAAACATCTTAACATGCTGGAAAAGACTTACATCGTTCATCTTCTGAAGCCGTACTTTACAAATAAAAGAACGGAACTTGTGAAGAACCCAAAGATCTATTTCTACGATACAGGACTGAGGAATGCCGTGATAGGCGATTTCAAAAAGATGGACTCACGACTGGATAAGGAAGCCCTCTATGAAAATTTTGTATTCTCGGAATTGATGAAACGATCCTTTACTTTGAAATACTGGCGAACGAAATCAAAGGCGGAAGTTGATTTTATAGTTAATGAGAAGATTCCCGTGGAAGTAAAATCAGTATTATCAAAACCTATGATTGGCAAATCAATCTTTAGCTTTATAACCAAGTACCATGTTGAAAAAGCCTTTATCTTCAATGAAAACCTTTTCGGATTGCAGAAGGTGAATGGAACCGCAATTCGATTCTTGTATCACTTCTCAGAACTCCCAATAAAACTCTATAAAAGAGTTGGCCATCACATTCTCATCTCATTCTTACCCTTCCCTGGAGAAAGGGGAAAATGAAGAAGTGAATGGAGCAAGTCTCATGAATCTCGATAAGCAGGCAGCCCTGTTCGGCCACTCCAGCACCTCTCCGCATGATCAGGCTGCTCGTTTGAATCAAAACATAACACGATTGAGCACGTCGGCCAATATCCTGTTCCCGCCTTCTCTCTCTTTCTCCTTCCGTTCACGTAGAAGTCGATGTAGAAGAATGTCATGCCGTCCCTCTTGCGGGTTCTGGCCGTGACTGCCATTGACAACTTCTCTTGATCCACTATTCTAGTTGCCTAATTTTTTAATTATGAAACTTGGCAACTTTAATATATAGGGGTTGAATGAAAAAACAACTCTAGAAGGAGGACAGAAATGAGAACATTAGTGTTTCTTGTCATTACCGTTATCCTATCAGCAGGATCGATACAGAATGCATTCTCGTATCCACCTGCTGTAGGTATTTTAGGGAAAGCAAAATCATGCATGAGCTGCCATGTAAATAACGGTCCATGGAGCGATAAAGAGAAAACCATCATCGATGTTCTTGATAAAGAGACGATGAAATCTCTCCGTCAATCGGACGGATCGTTTCTGATTGAAGTAAGGCGAGGGCAGCAGAAAACTCTTCTAACAGTAATCGGTCGGACAAAAGGCGACGACGCTCCTTCTCCATACCGAAACGCATGGCTTTATGTTGACCCAACAAGGATTGAGTCAAACTCCCTCTCTAAGTTTGCACCCGGTTGGGCAGTCAATCTCCAAATGTCATGCCGTGTGGTTGGTGATAAGGTAACAGGATTTGAAGAGGCAAAGATTACCGTTCTCCCAATGACAATTCAACCTCTTGATGATGCCAAGGATGCTGAACTGCAACTGCAGGTGATGCTGACGAAGGGTGAATCCATCAAAGGCAATGCAAAAGAAGGCATGCTTGGAAACTATTTTGAACGCAAGGTTGCTCTCAAAGTGTATGAATAGTTTTTGCAATGACAGCACCCCTTTTTATAAAGATGCTGAAATCGCAGACAACATCATAACTGCCAGTCCTAAAAGAAGATTAGCTTTGACAGGATTCACTGAAAAATTTGTGAACTTTGAAATAAAGCTATCACGCCGACAATACTGGTATTCTATTACTTTTATTAGCAGGAAAAGATTCTATTGACACATATTTCGTCATTTGTCATAATATTTGACGATGAATCCGTCAACGAGATATAAAGAGGGCGACAGACCATATATACAAAGGATTCTGAACCTTCCTGATTTAATAGAGAAAAAATCCCATTTCTTGTTTGGACCACGCCAGACTGGAAAAACCTCTTTAATTCAGAATACGATGAAAGGCGTGAAAGTTTACGACCTCCTCGATACTTCTATATACCTGGCTCTGAGTCAGAATCCAGGACGGATTGAACAGGAACTCACAGTGCATGATCGTATTGTGGTTATTGACGAAATCCAGCGTCTTCCAGACCTCTTGAACGAAGTTCATCGCCTCATCGAGTCGCACGGCGTTCGATTCCTGCTTACCGGCTCAAGCGCACGCAAGCTCCGCCGCGGCGGTATCAATCTTTTAGGGGGACGAGCGAGAACAAAATATCTCCACCCATTTACGCAAAGAGAACTAGGCGAGAAGTTTGATTTGAACAGGGCTATAGAACGAGGGTTGCTCCCGTCGATATACTTTTCTGATGATCCAAAAGCTGACCTTCAGGCTTATGCTGGATCATATCTTCAGGAAGAAATTGTGGCGGAGGGAGTAACTAGAAACTTGCCGGCATTCAGCCGCTTTCTCAAAGTTGCCTCTTTCTGCAACGGAAAGATCGTGAACTTTAGCAATATTTCCAATGACGCACAGGTGGCGAGAACGACAGTATACGAGTACTTTGAGATTCTGAAAGATACATTGATCCTGCATGAACTTCCAGCATGGAGGAAATCAAAAAAAAGAAAACCTTTAGCTTCATCAAAATATTACTTTTTTGACGTCGGCGTCGTTTCCACTCTTCAGGGAAGGAATTTTCGCCCTGGCACTCCGGAATTTGGAGAAGCTTTCGAAACGTACCTCATGCATGAACTGAGCTGCCATACTGATTATGCCTCCGGAGAGAGTTTAGGCTACTGGAAATCTACATCTGGCTTTGAAGTTGATTTCATTATCGGGGATCATACAGCAGTGGAGGTAAAAGCAAAGGAGAATGTATCACTTTCAGATTTAAAACCATTGCGCGCGATTGCGGAAGAGAAAAAATTGAAGCGCTACCTTTGTGTCAGCCTCGAACCGAGGAGAAGAAGAATCGAAAATCTAAACGTGCTTCCCTGCAAAGACTTCCTAGAATCTTTATGGGATGGCGAGTATTCCTAAGGAATAATAAATGATGATTCAGGCCTCTTCATTCTGAATCTTTTGAAAGCTCCAGAATGACATCCTCTATATGACGCCTTATATACATGCGACTGTTTTGCACTGCTATTGAAAATTAGTCAAGGAATTATGAAATAGGATCCGCTGATGTGTTCGACGGTTCGTTTTCCCGATATGAAGAAGATAAATGTTTCCCGAGTGGCTGCGATTCTTTCCGCTTCTACCAACTGCAGTTGCCAGATTTCCAAGACTCTTCAGAAATGAAACGGCCGACACGAAAAGAGGCTGCAAAGGAGAAATGGGTGCGGGTTCAGGCGCTTCCTGCCTCTCCAGCTCTTCTTCCACAACTTCCATCTCTTCTGATGAGGGAATCACCGGAGGGGGCGGATCATGGGCAGTCTCCGGAATAGCCTGGGTTGTTTCTTCGACCATCCTCATGAACCTGTTCAGACGGGTTTCGCCCACGAAGACACTGTCTTCATTACCATCAAGCACTCCTGCAAAGAGCGAGCGCTTGAAGTCCAGGATGGAGAGCATGCCATGTTCGATGGTTCCTTCGGAGACGAAGTTAACCACTCTCACAGGCCGGTGCTGGCCGATGCGGTGCACACGCCCGATGCGCTGATCCAGAACGGCTGGATTCCAGGGAAGGTCCATGTTTATGACGACGGATGCACGCTGGAGGTTTAGCCCAACGCCACCGGCTTCGGTGGACAGAAAGATGCGCATATTCTGGAGTGCAAGCGTCAGCCTCCGCTGGTCGGCTCCCGAAAGAAACTTGTATCTTCGCCATTTCTGAACAATACGCGCTACAATCTGCCTGTTGTCTTCGTGGTATATCCACTGCTCCTTCGTCATTGGAACGAAAAAGGTTTTATCCATCCTTTCAGGAAGCTGCAGAAGAACCTCTTCTTTCTTCCGAGTTGCCGCGATGGCCTGGACAGGCTTACCCAATCCCATTTCGTCGGCAATGATAGCCCTGCCGGCGGATTGCCACGCGATAGGTGCGCTCTGTTGCTGGATTTGTGATGAGGAATTCCGAGAAGACCTGATGGTTGCCAATATTTTTGATCTTGAAGTTCTGCACTATCGCATATTGCCGTCGAAGCTCAACCTGCCATTGTTCCAATGTCATGCCAGGGGGCTTGCGAGCAGGCGTAATTTTTTTCTCTGCAAGATGGATGGGATTTCCGGGTTTTCGACCCGTAGCCTTCTTCGTGTCGAGCTTTATTCTTCTGCCCATGACTTCCATATCTCGTACTGATTTCCAGGATATTGAAGCGCAAGATTATTAGAAAAACAGAGGGAATTCCACTATGAAGTGAGGATAATTTGCTTTAGAATAGAGCCTGCTGTGAAGAGGTTTATCCGTTGTGGTCGGCAAGGCTTCTTTGCTATTGAGGCAAATCGAGCAGTGCAAGGATGAATACAGTCACGATGCGGCGTCGCGCAAGCTCGACCTGCTGCAGGGTCTCGAAAGGAAGCAGCTTTCACGCGCCCGGGAAGTTTACCGCCTGCACGAGGTCCTCTGCTTCCTGCGCGCCTATCCGGATAACGAGGAGATCCTTACATCAGTCGAAAGGATGCTTCGCGGTTTCGCTCATCGCAGGGACCTGCACATTCATTGCAAAGAGCTGACCAACAGTGGCATCTCCGGGACGGAGATCAAATTTCGCTTCTACTTCTTTACCTCCTGCTGGCTGGCACGACGATGGCCCGATAAGATTTCGATCGACTGGGGAGCCTTTCGAAAGAAGGGCAAGCTGGAGGACTTCCTTCACCTTCTATTGCCATACTCAGAAACGCCTGCTATTGATGAATTGAGCATGTCTCCTCGCGAGTGGATCAGCGAGCTGAAGGGTCCGGCGGAAACCGATGCCTCTTTCATTATCAAGCGTTTTGAGGCTGCTGCCGCCAGCTCATTCGAACGCGAAACGTTATACGAGAGCTTCGACATTCCTATCAAAATTTATCCAGGCGCTGGAACTCCAAGCCGCACTCTCGCACGGCATCCAGCAAGTCCTGTAGTTTTCCAAACGCGACCCTTTCAGATTAAGCGGCCATCATTGCTCCGTGAAGTTCGCAGAAATCCCGTTTCCGTGCGGCCCCTGCCGCCGCGTGATGGATGCAAGCTGATCGATCTTGCCCGGGAGGCAATGGTGACCCGCAGCCGCGATCTCGACGTCTTCGAACATGCCAGTGATGAAGACGTCCGCCTCGTCGATTTCGGTCAAGGGCTTCAATTCGCCTGCATCGGCGTCATCCCGGAGCGGCGATTGATGCTCGAAGCGGTCTATGGCTTCCTCACCCTGAAAAACGGAATACCAATCGGTTACGTACTCAGCAGCGCTCTCTTCCGGTCTGCAGAGGTTGCCTTCAACATGTTCGAGACCTACCGCGCCGCAGAGTCGGCCTTCATCTACAGCCGCGTTCTTGCCATGGTTCGACACCTGTTTGGATGTGAAACTTTCACGATCCCCCCGATCCAGCTCGGCTACGAAAATCCAGAGGGCTTGAAATCTGGCGCCTGGTGGTTCTATTACAAGCTTGGCTTTCGCCCGCATGATCGTGGCGTTCGTTCAATTGTCAGGGCGGAACTCGAGCAGATGAAGATGAACCCACATCATCGCTCTACCATCCCCACTCTCGAAAAGCTCGCCTCGGAGAATCTGTTCATGTACCTGGACCGGCCCCGTGAGGACGTTCTGGGAAAGATATCACTCGGGGATATCGGCTTGGAGATCTCACACACGCTGAGCAGCCGCTTCGGGGCCAACCGTGAAGAAGGAATCAAGGTCTGCTCGGATGAAGCGGCCAGGCTGCTCGGGCTGCGATCCTTTCGAGGCTTCTCTGCCGGCAAGCGACTGACATGGGAGCGCTGGAGCCCCCTTATCGTGTCGCTCGATGGGGTGCAAGGCTGGTCTCCTGCAGAAAAGCGAGCTCTGGTACAGGTTGTTCGAGCGAAAGGGGGACAGCGTGAATCCCGATTTGTCACTCTCTTCGACCGCCACCACCGCCTGCGCCAGGCCATCCTCAAACTCTCAAAGAAGCAACAGCCATGCTGAAAAACCATATTGACGGGAGAGGGATCTCACGGTATTTTTAAAATGGCAACGGCAATCAGGGAGTGAAGCTTGACCAGCCGGAACGAGAAAGAATCATTCAGATTATACATCTGGCCTTTCACGCTCGTTGTCGTAGCTGTTTTAATAATCGCTTCCGCGTCTCCTGTGAATGCCGCAGGGAAGGGGGAGCCTGGCCCGATTTATCCTGTCGAAATTACCATCCATAACAGGATTGCGGATCTGAAGATGCTTACTGAAATGGGTATCGACATCGATGCCGTTTTCTATAATCGCGTCCGCGCTTACGTGATCGCCGAAGAGGAAGAGAAGTTGAAGCTGCTCGGTTACAGCGTCACGCCTATTCCCGACGAGGCAAAGATCGCGGCGGAGCGCGAGGCTGCTTCGGCCGCTCCGGGTGCCAAACCGCCCCAGCCTCCTTCCTACCACACCTATGCAACCCTCACGGAGGAGCTTCACCAGATTGCCCAGGACCATCCAGGCATCACCAGGTTGTACAGCATCGGCAAGTCTGTCCAGAACCGGGATCTCTGGATGATGAAGATAACGAAGAACCCTGATCTCGAGGAGGACGAGCCCGAAGTCCGTTACATCGCAGCCATGCACGGGGACGAGGTCGTCGGCAAGGAGAACTGCATCAACTTCATCAACCTCCTGACGGACAATTATGGAACAGACCCGCGGATCACGAATATCGTCGACACCATGGAGGTCTGGGTCCTCCCCTCCATGAATCCCGACGGCACCGAGATGCACATGCGATACAATGCCAACTATGTGGATCTGAACCGCGATTTTCCCGACCAGTTCGAGGACCCGGTGGATTCGACGGAAGGGAGGCAGCCTGAAACGGCAGCAGTGATGAATTGGGGATACGCTCATTCCACACTCCTCTCCGCGAACTTCCACGGAGGAGCCGTCGTCGCCAATTATCCGTACGATGGAACTGCAAGCCATGCCTCGGTGTACAACCCGACGGATGACGACCCGTTCTTCGTCTCCATCTCCCGCACTTACGCCGACAACAACCCCTCGATGGTCACGAGCAACTCTGATCCTGCATTTAACAACGGGATCTGCAACGGGGCGGACTGGTACGTCATATACGGTGGGTTGCAGGACTGGAACTACGTCTGGCATGGTGGTCACGAGATCACCGTAGAGGTCACGCAGAACAAGTGGCCCCCTGCCGATGAGCTCCCCGCACACTGGAACGACAATAAAGAGTCGATGCTTGCTTACATCGAGAGAGCCCATGAAGGTATCCGCGGTATCGTCACCGATTCTCAGACCGGAATCCCTCTTGCCGCAACTGTACGCGTGCAGGGGGTCGATCACGACGTTTACGCCGATCCTGATGTCGGCGATTATCACCGATTGCTTTCCCCGGGAAAATATTCTCTCGAGTTCTCCGCAACGGGATACATCTCGAAGATAGTGAACGATATTCAGGTGGTCGAAGGCGGACCTGCAACTCGCTGCGGTGTCGCTCTGGAGCCGCTCGATGTCGATCTCCAGCACATCGGGAACAGGGTTCTCGATACCGGTGAAGGGAATGGGAACGGCTTCCTCGACCCTGGCGAATCAGCAGATCTTGCCGTGACGCTCCGCAATCTTGGCATGACTGCAACTTCTGTTTCTGGAGAGCTTGAACCGACCGGATGGCATGCAACGGTGACTCGCACCGATGCTTCTTATCCCGATCTTGCCCCTGGCGAGTCGGGAGAATCGCTTTCTCCTCACTATGGCATCTCCTTGTCGCCCGACGTTTCTGATGGACACAAGGTCGGCTTTGCCGTTCGATGGCAATCCACCGAGGGACGAGGCACGACAGAGCCATTCTTCATTCCCGGCGGTACCCCTGCATGCACGACTATCGCTTCATCAGACATTCCGAAAGCGATCCAGGACAGGCAGACGGCAACGAGTCTTATTGATTTCGGTCCAGACCGCGAGATCTCAGAGGTCAACGTCTATGTTGATGTAACGCATACCTACATCAGTGATCTCACGGTGATGCTCTTATCGCCGGATGGCACTCCCGTTGTCCTGCACGACCGTTCTGGAGGCTCTTCCGATAACATAGTCGGCTGGTATGACAGCGAACTTTCTTCCTTTGAGCCGCTCTCCCGGATGAATGGAGAACACTCCACCGGGACCTGGATGCTCAAGGTGAATGATGGCGTTCCGTACAACACCGGGACGCTGAACGGATGGTCTATAGAGATCTGTGGCCGGCCATTCGAGACATCCACGCCGGAAATGCGATTCAGCAGGATCTGGAAAGAGCCGGGGAAGACTGTCTTGACCTGGTGGCCATATCCAGACCTGACTTCCTACAAGGTTTACCGTTCGACTACCCTTGTTCCACGCGACCAGTTCATCGACGTGACATCTGAAGACTCGGACCCAACCGACACTCGTTTCGATGATTCGTCAACTGCTTCTTCAGTCTACTGGCTCGTCACGGGAGTGGGTCCGAACGGAGAAGGCCCAAGATAACTGGATTCTAATTTTCATCGGCTTCTGCGCTTTGCGCCATATGGATGGTGCGGATGGGAAAGGGAATAACGATCCCTTCCTGCCTGTATCGTTCATGCAGTCTCTTGATGAACTCGTGGATGACGAAATACTGGCTGGCGTAATCCCTGGCCCTGAGAACGACGTTGAAGTTGATGCTGGAATCGGAGAAGGTGTGGAATCGGACGGCGGGTTCGAAACCCGGAACACCCCCCTCGACAGTGCTCATCACTTCTCTCGCGACATCAAGAGTCACCTTTTCCACCTTCTCAAGGTCGCTTCCATAACTTACGCCTATCTTGAGGCTGACTCCAATTTCGGCTTCGGGGAGATCGAAATTGGTGACGATAGCGGAAGAGAGTTTGGAATTCGGGACGATAATGAAGTTGTTCGGGAAAGATTTGATGGTCGTGTTCCTCCAGGTGATGTCCGTTATGAAACCTTCCTCTCCAGATTCCAGTCTGACGTAATCACCGGGCTTCATCTTGCCTGCGGCGATGATGTGAATGCCAGCGAAGAGATTGGACAGTGTGTCCTGTAGGGCCAGGGCAACTGCCAGGCCGCCAACACCCAGAGCCGTGATGATTGGCGTGATTGAGATCCCCAGCGTCTGGAGGATGACCAGAAACCCGATGACAAAGATCACAGCCTTCGTGATGTTCATGAAAATCGTAGTTGATGGAAAAGCCCCCTTCGATCTATCGGCGTACATCTGGACGAAACCGGCCGCTATCTTCGCCGTAACCAGTGTGATGGAAAAGATCAAAACGACGAGCAGGAATTTCTGCAGGATTGTCAGCATGTACATCGGCATGGGAATATAGGGAAGGGCCACGTGCAATCCTGCGATGAAGAACCATACGATGATGATGAACCCTCTCAACGACTGGATGGCTATTTCATCCCCCTTCCATTTCGTCCTCTCCGCAAGTCTTGCGAGTTTGGAAAGGATGATCGTCTGGAAGAGAATCCCGATGAGAAGAGCCCCGGAAACAATCCCGATCGGCAGCGCTACGGATATGGCCACAGTGATTTCCTTCTCCATAAAATTCCCTCCTTGAAATATCCTCATCAAGACAAATGGTTGTCTAACTCCGCAAGGGCTTTATTAACCTTTTTAAATTAGCATATTTTACTCTCTGGATGGAAAAGATTTTTAAAAAAGATGTTAACAGCATGTTCTGGCATTCTATAATACCGACGCCTCCATCGAAATCATCTGAAACGAGATAACTATTAGAAAACAAAGACAAAAAGAGCCTTTTAAAAGGAATGAAATTTCTCATTG
>JBFMGF010000098.1 GCA_040752675.1 Acidobacteriota bacterium | reverse complement strand
CAGAGTGCCTGATCACCCCAGAGTGCCTGGGCAACGTATACTGAAGGAGGAGAAATCAACTTAAAGCTATCCTCGGTTTTGATTACTATCGGTGAGGCAGAATTGAATCTGACCGGCTTGTATGGCCCGATCATCAGAATCGCCCTTGGCACATTGAGATACCCTGCGCCCCGTGCAAAAACATCGATGTTTTCGAGCTTATCCGCGGAGGCCATCAATAACGCTTTGATCTGATCGGGTGACAGTAACGGGTTCCTCTGAAGCATCAAGGAGACCGCTCCGGTCACGACGCCGGTTGCCATGCTGGTTCCGCTCAATTCGATATGGTCTTGATCTTTGACGTTCGCCGCGAAATTCACCTCTACATAAGAGCTTTTGGCGAGTGTTGAAACTATGCGATTTCCAGGAGCCACTAGGTCCGGTTTTAGAACTCTGTCTCCTAGCGAAGGGCCTCTTGAGCTGTAAGTCGTTATGTTGTCATCCGCCCTGATTATAGTGTTGAAATCGTTCATCGCTCCTACTGTGATTATATATGGATCGTTCCCCGGGCTATTTATCGTCCAGTAGCCGTTACCTGTTCTTCCTCTGTTTCCAGCAGAAGTGATGACGCTGATCCCTGCCATCCAGGCTTTTTCACAGGCTTGGGTCAGAGGATCGGTGAGATAGGATTCGTAGACCGGATGCCCGAGGGAAAGATTGATCACTCTGATGCCGTACAACTTTGCATTGTCAATAACCCAATCAACAGCTTCGATGACGTTACTCACCCTTCCAGTTCCAGCGCCATCAAGGACTCTGAGCACAACGAACTTCACATCCGGTGCGATCCCATGATAGGTTTCCGTGCGGTTTGAACCTCCGATGATTCCGGCGATATGCGTCCCGTGTCCGAACTCATCGCCGGGAGAGACGCTGCTTTCATTGATCATATCCATGTAAGCCAGAATACGGTCAGGCTGGATGGAGGAACCGGGCTGAAGCCCTGAATCTATCAGTGCAACCGTGACCCCTTTCCCGGTGTATCCCAGATTCGAATAGACCAGATTGGCACCGCTAGCCGGATCGGCAATATCCATGGAGCCGCGAATAATCCTATCAGGTGAAATCGATCTTATTCTGGAGTCTGACTGAAGTTCTTCGATTTCCTTGAGCGACAGGCTGGCGGCAATCCCTCGAACAGCGTTGAACCCTCGTTTAATCTTGCCGCCCTTTTCTTTAATCCTGTCAAAATCGGCGGCTGCAGGGGCATCATTGTACTGGATGATAACCTGCAGCTCCTCGTCTTTGTTCCCCGCCGCCAGCTTCTCCTTCAAATCCGCTGAGATCTTGGGAGAGTCTGCCGCAGGGGAAAAAGATGAGAGAAATACGATTGATAGAGTTAAAATTAATATCTTTCTCATACTGTCCCCCCAAAAAACTATCCTTAATAATGAGCAATGCAGATGCCACGTAAATATTTCCCTATTGCACAGATAATTTCTTATATTCCAATTAATTACGGATGGTATTGGGATAATGGCATTTTTGGATTAGTCAATAAAAATCTCAAATTGAGACTGATATATGGATAGATTTTCTTTGCAACTATTTTAAATATAAGATGTTAGACAGGTGAAAGAAGGAAAAGTTAGAGTCTCACAATGATACTCTGTATAAGACTGCAGCTGATCTTGCTTTACATTTATAGAATGATGAGATTTCAGCGGATTCCATATTCTCTTATCTTTCTGAAAATGGTGGCTCTGCTTATCCCCAGGATCCTTGCCGCTTCCAGCTTGTTCCCTCTCGCTTCACCGAGCGCGGTGACGATCATCTCTTTTTCCTTGTCCCTGATCGAGCCGATTTTTTCCGTAGTTCTTCTTGTTGGTTCCTCCCTCTGATCTTGCTTTGAGTAGCTCGCTGTGATTGTTGCGTAAAGTTCTCTATCAGACTTCAGGACTTTCATGTCGATATAATTTTCAGTCGCAATGAGAGATAACCGGTTGATGGTGTTCTCAAGCTCTCTCACATTCCCCGGCCATCTGTACTTGATGAACAGACTCAGAACCTCGTCATCGATCCTGATCGCTTTCACTCTTTTTTCGATGGCAGCTTTTCCAAGGAAGTGTTCCACGAGCATTGGGATGTCAGTCTTTCTATCTCTGAGCGGCGGGATATTTATCTGGATGACGTTGAGACGGTAGTATAGGTCCTCCCTGAATTTCCCCTCGTCGATCAATCTCTTCAGATCCATGTGAGAGGCGGAGATGATCCTAGGGTTAACCTTGATGATCTTCTTGCTTCCGATCGGACGGATCTCTCCTTCTTGAAGCGCTCTCAGCAACTTGCTCTGCATGGAGAGAGACATATCTCCGATCTCATCGAGGAAGAGCGTCCCATGGCTTGCCAGTTCGAACAATCCCTTCCTGTCGCTAATGGCTCCAGTGAAGGAGCCGCGCACATGGCCGAAGAGCTCGCTCTCGAGGAGAGTTTCCGAGATTGCTGAACAGTTCTCGGAGAGGAAGATATTGTTCCTGCGAGGCCCGTTAAAGTGAATGGCTCTCGCAACGAGTTCCTTGCCGGTGCCGCTTTCGCCGATGATGAGGACGGGAAGCGAACTCTCCATTACCCTCTCGATCATTGAAAAAACTCTCTTCATTTCCTGGCTTTTGCCGATGATATTGTCGAACTTGTAGATCTTATGGGCTACATCCTTGAGCAAGGCGTTTTCAATTTTCAACTTCACGTAGAGCTGGGCTTTTTCAATTGCGATGGCAGCATGGTTGGCCAGGGCTTCGACGAATGCGAGATCATCATGAGTGAAGAAGGGTCCGCTCTTGCGGCTGTCAAGATAGACGGTCCCGATTACTCTCTCTTTGATCTTCATAGGAACGCACATGAGTGAATGAATCTTGTACAGGCTAACGCTCTTTGATTTTTTGAATCTGCTGTCGTTAATGGCATCAAGGGTCAGTATCGATTTCCCGGCGCCGGCCTCCTTCACGATACTCTGGCTGTACCGGCTGGCATCCTTGATTGTCTCCTTTTCAAGATTTCTAGCCACCTTGATGGACATCTCGCCGCTGCTCTCATCTACGAGGATGATCAACCCTCGCTCAGCCTTCACCGTTTCAATGGTCAGGTCCATCAACTTCTCAAGGAGCTCATCGGGATCAAGTATTGAGTTGATCAACTGGACGATCTCATAGAGAGTCGCCAGCATCTTTGCCGGGGGTGCTTTTATTTCACCTGATTGCGTCGGTTCGGTCATGACTTGTCCCTCCTTGTACTGCTCGCTTTGTTCAATAATTTTCTTTCTCTCGGGGTGGTTGAGATAACTTTCCATCAGCTCCTTGCTCTTAAACGTCGAGGAGATGTTGTCCAAAATCTCCCGCGACCTGATAAGATAATCCCGGGCTTTCAATGAGTCTTTTCCATCCAGTGAAATCATGCCAAGATGGTAATTAGCCAGGAGCATCTTCTCCTTCATCTCTTTTTCTTCGGCGATCTTCAGAGCTTCCATAAATGTTTTGCTGGCTTTCTCACTTTCCCTGGCTTCCTTAAGGGCTACCGCATACAGGATCTTTGCCTCGCAGAGCTCCTCCGCATCGAGAAGACTTTTTCCCATCAGCCTGATAATCTCATGATAACTTCGCTTAGTCTTGCTGAAATCCTTTTCCGCATTGCTTGCCTTCATTAAATGCAAAAGCCCTTTGAACCTTATCCTGCTGTTTTTTAGCTGCTCTGAAATCTGAAAAGCTTCCTCAATGAGCGATTTTGCCTCTCCAATATTTTCCTCAAGGATATAGTCTCCCGCCAGGGATAGGAGGCTATATGCTTCCTGCGTCCTATCACCGCATTCCTTGGACAATTCGAATGCCTTTTTATGGAATCTCTTGGAATCCTCAAATCTTCCAATGTGCTGATAGATATCTCCTGTGTTGTTTGAATAGAAAGCCTGACTGCTAATATTTCCCAAGTGCTCAGCAAAATTAATGGCTTCTAATATAGAAGATAATGATCTCTCATAATTTGTTTCCATCTTATATAATTCACTTAAGTTGTGTTTCGTGATTGCCATATTAAATTTATTCCCTGTTTCTTTCTCAATGACAAGGCATCTTTCATAGCATTCAATGGCTTCTTTCCTCATATTCATCTTCTTATAGATAATTCCCAGATTGTTGAAAGAGGCGATCGACATTTTCTTGTGATGATGTTTTTCGCTATCGGCAAGAGCTCTCTTTAGGAAAGCAATGGAATCCTGTATATTGCCGAGGTTAAAATACGTTATTCCAACATTGTTTATGAGATTGATCATGTGGAGGCTATTGCCTAAGCGCTTCCAGAGTGTGAGAGATCTTTGGAAGTAGTCGAGAGCAGGTGCAAATAAACCCATACGCGCGTGAGCTAAGCCTAGATTATTTAGGGCGTTTGCCATCCCTTCCTGGTTCCGTAGCTTTTGGTATAACTGATAAGCTTTTTCAGAAAACTCCTTACCTTTCAGCAAGCTCCTTTCAATGCAATAAGCCCATCCCAATCTCTCCTGAGCAAGGGCAAGATCGCTATCTAAATTTTCTTTATTGCTAAACTGGATGATCTCTCTGTAGATGCTGATACCTTTATCGAAGGCTCCGAGGTCCAGATGCGTTTGAGCGAGATTGAACAGGATGTCAACCTTTTCCCGTTGTGAGTCTTTAGGCAGGAAACAAAGCGCATTGTTGTAATGCTCGATGGCTCTCTCGTGAGCATAGATCCTCCCTGACCTCTCTGCAGCCTTTATGGAGAAGATCAGAGCTTGACGTTTCTCTTCGGCCTGTACGAAATGATAGGCAAGATCTTCGAGGATCGGCTCCTGTTCTTTGCATTCAAGCAACGCATGAGCCACTCTGGAATGGATTCGCGTTCTTTCCACCCCGGCAATAGATTCCAGAATATATTCTCTAATCTGGTTGTGACTGAAAATATAAGCCCGTTCTCCGTCGTTTTCCGCTCTGATGATCTCCCTTCTCATGAGATTGGCAAGGAGATCTTTCATCTCGCCTTCGGTCCATGCAGTGCATTTCGTCAGGAATACAAATGTGGATGGTTTATTGATGATGGCAAGATACTTCAAAAGCTCAATGCTCTTTTCATCGATTCTTGCGATGCGCTTGAGGATCGCATCATGCATCGTCGCAGGTATGCTGATCTGCTTCTTATAGGTAAGCACTTTATCCTGCCAGTCCGATTCAGTCTCGGCTCCCACGTCCTCGGCGATGCTCCTCATGACCTGTTCGATAAAAAATGGGTTCCCATCAGTTTTTCGGAATATCTCGTTGGCCAGGATTGAGACTTCATTCTTCTTCCCGATCATGGCAGAGACGAGTTCGAAGACCTCTTCTCTGTTGAGATGCCTGAGATCTATCCTTTTGGAAGATGCATGGACGCTGCTTTTTGAGAGAAATTTAGCGATGCGTCCAAAACAGGATTCTTCCTTCCTTAAGGTGGCCACAAGGAGAATTCTTTTCCCCCTAGCATTTCTGGTCAGGAATTCGAGCAGGAAGAGGGTGCCCTCATCAGCCCAGTGGAGATCTTCTAAGAATAGGATCAAGGGAAATGCATCAGAGATTTTATAGATGAACCCAGAGATGCTATCCGCCAGCTTCAGTTTCTCTTTTTCAGCATTATCTTTTTGAGATTCAGTTTTAGGGACCCTTTCGCGAGCCACGAGGAAATGATTGATCATTCTCAGATCATCTTTAAAAAGGGATCGTGTATCTTTAAAAGATGTCTGGATGGTATGGGAAAGGGGGAGGGCGTGCTTGATGATATCTACGAAAGGTCCATATGCTGATATCCCACCTTCGTAACAGTATCCCGTGAGAACGTCCAGGCCTCCGAGCTGGCACCGATTTTTAACCTCTCGAAGCAGCCGGCTTTTCCCGATACCGCTTTCACCCTCGATGAGAAGAAGGGTCGGAAGTGGGTTCAGCTCCCTAACTCTCGCATCTTTTATCAGGTCTATATTCCTTAATATTTCATCAAATTCACTGTTCCTTCCGATGAAATCGGCGCTCTTGAAGAAGCCTTCCATGCTTTCCCTGGTTTCCAGTTTCAGAGCGAGCCCGCTCTTCTCATTGATGAAATCAATGATCTTGTACGCTCGATCGAGTCTTCTGGAAGGGTCTTTTTGAAGGAGCAAGGAGATCAGTTCCGGCATAAAGGCAGGGACGTTATCTTTCAACCGTCCCTGGAGCGAGAGTTCTCCGCGAAGATGCCAGTCAATGATATCCGATGGTTCTGAAGCCGGAAATGGATATTTACCAAAACTGATAAGATAAAAGATCATTCCAAGAGAATAAAGATCCGATCTTCCATCGGGAGTCTTCCCTTTTAATATTTCGGGGGCTGCATAAAGAAGGGTTCCTCCTATTTCACTTTGAGCAGCCTCCATTGCGCTTGCAAGCCCGAAATCCATCAATCTAACAGTGAGCTTTTCATTTTCTCTGATTATCAGAATGTTCTCTGGTTTAATGTCGCGATGGATGATTCCCCTCCTGTGAATGTAATCCAGAGCTCTACATATCTGAGCTATGACGTCGAGGAGCTCTTCCTCCCGGAGAGAATCCGAGATTTCGGCAAGGTTTTTCCCATCGATGTATTCCATTGTCAGGAAGAGATCTTCCTTCCCCTTGATCTTCTCCAGGTCGAAGATTCTGACGAGGTTCGGATGGTTGAATTTGGCGAGTGAATCAAATTCTATCTTTAGGGATCGATAGTTCTCCTTGCTGCCAAAGGATGGGTGCAGCTTCTTCAGGGCAAGGATCTTGTCTTTCTTAAGGGTATCTTCCGCAAGGAAGACCGTGCCGGCCCCGCCTTCTCCGATCTTGCGTAGAATCTTATATCTACCATTGAGAATCAAGGCCATGCCCCCATTTACTGTCAGCCTGAATATACCTCAAATCTCATTTTGAGACAACTGAAAAGTCTCAACTTGATACCATTCATTAATCTTTCCAGATGGGGAAAATTATCTTTCCAGTTGGAAACATCTATTTTGAAATTCAGAAAGGGATTCTCTTCCCGCTTATTGACTGGAATCTTATTTATAAGTATTGTTAGAAGCCATCGGAAGCTGGAATGCTGCATCATTCTTGAATCGAGTTTCATATCTGGCGGAAAATATGAATCAGGGTTCAATCAACAAGAGATATCAAGTGCTGGAGGTTCTGGGAAGGAGCGGGATGTCCATTATCTTTAAAGTCTGGGATAGCTCATTCCGTAGAGTCGTGGCTCTCAAGGCTTCGAACAGCTGCGGGAAAAGCTATTCGGAAGAGGTTATTGCACAAGAATATCTCCTTCTTTCCATGTGCAGAGATGATAGGATCGTTCGTGTTCTGAGTTTTGACATCGCTGCACAGGGGAGTGCCCTTTCTCCCGGGACGCTCTTCTTCACCATGGAATATTTAAAGGGCGTAACCATGAATATGAGGAAAGAGCCGAGCTTTGCAAAGATCAAGACGATCCTCCTGCAGGTGCTATCAGCGCTGAATGTGGTGCACTCTAATGGGATCGTTTATGGAGATGTGAAACCACACAATATTATGGTCATTGAGAATGGCGACGGCGAGATCGACATCAAACTTTTCGATTTCGGCCTTGCCATGAAAGAGGGTAGCCAGATGAATGGGAGAGACGTATCCGGGACTCTTGCGTACATGGCGCCGGAGATGTTCCGGAATGCAAGAATTGACAGGCGTGCCGATCTCTATTCCCTTGGTGCTCTCCTGTATGAAATGATAACAGGATACACTCCCTTTCCGGCAAAGGATGCCTTATCCCTAGCCTACGGTCATCTCCTTGAGAATCCTATCAATCCTGCAAGCCTGAACTCTTCCATTCCCGAAAAATATAAGAAACTGATCGTCAGACTTCTTCAGAAGGATCCTGATAGAAGATTTCAATCAGTGGAAGAAATCCTATTTTTCCTGAAAAGTCATGAGGGAACCCTGTGCGAAGCAGAAAGATTCCAGATTTTTGAAAGGATCCTTAAAGATGAAAAAGGCCGGAAGAGGAAATTGTTTAAAGAACTTTGAAAGCCTTCCCCTTCGGCTTCTCTTCCTCTTCCGGCTCATGCGAATTGACTGATACTTTTTCTCTTCTCTATGACTTCTTCCTGAAAGGAAGGATGTTTTCCATATAGCGATGCCCCAGATCTTCCGGTTCCTCCAGCGTATCCTCTTTCAGGATATATTCTTTCCTAAGCTCAGCGATGCTGAGAAGGGCTTCAATCGCCTCGCCATCCTGCGGATAGATTGCGCATCCCATCCTTATCTTGAGAGTTATTCCGTCTTTTCTGGTCTTGCTTGGATCGGAACTCAACTCAAGGAGCGAAGACCTTATTCTCCCGATGATATTGATAACATCCTTGCTCTCGATGGAAGGGATGATGATGATGAACTCATTCAGTCCAAACCTGGCACAGAGATCGCAGCTGCGGACCCTCTTTTTAAGTGACCTAGCTGCTGCGATGAGGATCCTCTTGCCAGCGTGCGTTCCATGCTCGATTTTTATCTTCTCAAAATTGCTAAGCTCAACGCGCAAAAGGACAATCTCCTTGCCTGTTGCTCTTGCCTTGATGGACTCGCTCTCACAGAACATGAAAAGGTAGTCCGCGTTGGGTAGGCCAGTTAGAAGGTCAGTACAGGAATTCTTCTGATCATGGCTGTGAAGAAGAGAATTCTTGAGCGCGGAAGCTATGTACGTAGAAAGAGGCCTAAGGATGTTTAGATGTTCTACAAGATATTCATTGCCCTCATCATCGTAGAGTGCGAGGACGCCTATCTTTTCACCATCGTAAAGGAGCGGAACTGCAAGGGAATTGCGCAGAGAAGCTACATCTGGGATGCTCCAGAGTTCCTCGAGGTCGGACCGCGTCCCGTCTCTGTTGAGAGGATTCCTATGCGATTTTCCGATGTAGGCCAGATTGTGCATGAGAGCCCAGCCGCTCAATTTTTCTCCCATCGCTATTCTCAAATCCCGGAAATGCTCCTTGCATTGGCCGGTTACATACTGGGGAACAAGGACTTTTTCCTGATGATCGAGGGCGAACAGAATGCAGGACTTAAAGTGTATCAACCGCTGCAGCTTCGATGCGATGATAAGGAAAAGCTCCTCTGTATCGAGGGATTGTTCCAGAGTCTGGATTGTCTCATAGATGTCGAAGACTCCTTTGTAGGATTGCTGGGAAGACAACCAGGAAGGAGCTTCTGCCGGACTATTGGAGTCATGGTCTTCAGCATTCCCGTTCAAAACTTTCTCATCCAGGATGGACTGTTGTCCGTTCGACTCCCGGGGAGCTTCATTCAAATCGCCGTAAGAGATGTCAAATTTTTCCAGGTTATCCAGCATGATACGGACGACATCCGGATCAAAGCTCTTTCCGGCTTCCCTGTTCATGTATTCCGTGACTTCCTGCTTAGACAATGCCTTTCTGTAAGGTCGGTCCGTTGTGAGGGCATCATAGCAGTCAACAACCGCTAGGATCCTTGCAGCGAGTGGGATGGCCGCTGCTTTCAATCCCTCGGGATAACCGCTTCCATCGTATCGTTCATGATGGTATCTGACCGTAGGCCCAAGAGGATAGGGGAATTTCACGGTCTCTAAGATATTTGCGCCGATTGCCGGATGAGTGCTCATGATCTTGAACTCATCCGGTGTTAGTTTACCTGGCTTGCTCAGGATGTATTCCGGAACGGCAATCTTTCCGATGTCATGGAGGAGGGAAGCTGCCTTGAGCGCTTCCAGCTCGTTCTTTTCCATCCCCATCTCCTTGGCGATTCCGAGGGCCAGATTCTGGACCCTGCGGAGATGCTTTTCCGTCGTCCGATCCTTAGCATCGATGGCGAATGCGAGCGCCTCGATGATGGAGAGGTAAAGATTGGCCAACTCCTTGTTGTGCATCTTGTCTTTCTCCACCTTGGCAAGATAGATCTTTAAAGAATAGTAAGAGATGTAGATGATGGGCAGCGACAGGAGAAAGATATAGATGTTGAACCTCAGGAGGAGATGGGCGAGTAGCATTGCAACAGACGATCCGACGATGAAATAGTTGATGGCCGTCCAAAGGTAGTTCTCTTTCCAGATGGTCAGGATGCTCTCGGAGCTGGAAAGGGATATGGCAGCTGAGATAAGGAACGTGTTGATCACATAGAAGGAGAAGGTATAGAAAAGAACGGAGCGGAGGTCGCCGGGAACAGATATTATTCCAGGTGTCCCTCCCATCAAAATGAAGATATTGGCGGCTCCGGCCGACGTAAGGGCTGTGGCGAAAATGTTGAAGAGTATCCTGTAAGGAGGATTCTTCTTTTTGACGTTGAAGAGACAGGCAGTAAGAGAGCTGATGATACTGGCTAATATTGATTCTGTGATTCCGAAGACAAGGAGCGTTACAAATACGAAGATGTAGGCGATGGAGAGTGTTCCGAAGTAGGGAAGGGAGACTTTGAAGACACCAGCTGCCGCCGTTAGAGCGAGAAAAAATAAAAGCTCCTGGTTGAAGTCGGGTGGGAAGTTCAAATAATTCAGGCAGGAAAGGAAAATTCCTGCAGCAATGACAAGGATGATGTATGCTTTCGTCCATGTCGATAATTTGTTCATCTTCTCCATTCCCTGGAAAAAGGAGTATGCGCCCTAGCGATCCTTACTGGATCATTGTACTTTCTTACTTCTCGCTGGAGTTCCATGCGTTCTGATAGTTGAGCAGAGCGCTGCTACCCCAGACTGTAAGATCGCCGTCGATGATATCTTCACCCCAGCTGATTTCATCTCCCCAAATCCAATGTTCTTCCCAGAAGCCACCGGAACCCCAGTTGATCTCTTCAACGCTGACACCCGTAGTTGTCTGCAACACTCTGGGAGATTTGCTTGATACTGCCACTCCAGATTCAAGGAGAGCCGAAACGATGTTGAGATATCCCGCTCCTCTCGTGTAGATATCAGCATGGAAGGCTTTATCGGCACTTTTCATGAGCCTTGCCTTAACCGTGGATGGAGTCAGTGAGGGCTCCTTCTCGATCATCAATGCCGCTGTCCCGCTGACGATGGCTGCTGCCACACTTGTCCCGTTCAATTGGAAGTATGGATATGATATGCCATCGAGCGAGACGCGGTTGGCAGGATATGTCGTATCGAGATAGGAACCGGAAGCCCTGACGGAAAATACAGAAGTTCCGGGAGCCATAATATCCGGTTTTAAAATGTAGTCCTGCAGCGCCGGTCCTTTTGAACTGAAAGACGGGAGGATATCATCGCTCCGACTGGTAGAATCGAGGTCGTCGGTTGCTCCTGCTGTCAGGACGAACGGGTCGTTTCCCGGGCTGCCGATGGTGCCATATCCATGTTGATCTTCCCCGTGGTTGCCAGCAGCGACTACGGCAACAAGACCTGAATTCCAGGCTTTCTCGCATGCCAGGGTAAGCGGATCAGTTGTGCATGATTCGTAGATAGGATGAGATAGCGAAAGGTTCAAGATCCTGATGTTGAACATGCCTGCATGTTCAACGCACCACTGAATCCCCTCGATGACTGAACTCACTTTGCCTCTACCCATGGAATCGAGCACTTTCACAGAGGCGATGCTGGCTTCAGGAGCTATCCCGGTCAGGATGATATTCCCGGATTGATCAAGATGCGTTTTCATCCCTATGATCCCGGAGACGTAACTGCCGTGACCGTAATAATCAAACCCGAGTTGAGTTCCCTCGTTGACGAAGTCGATGTTTGCGACGACCCGGCTCCTTCCATCCGAAGTCGTCAATTCTTCTTTACTTGGTACGATCCCAGAATCGAGAACGGCAACTGTGACCCCTCTTCCCGTCAGATTGTAATAAGTTATAGAGCTATTAGAGCCCACTGTAGGCGACGCGATGTTAAGGCAGGCATGGACTTCCCGATCGGGAGAGACCCGCTTTACGCGCGTTGACTGGGCCAATTCCGATATCCTGTCTGCACTGATCTCCGCATTCAGGGCGTCGATCAGAGGAAGTTCTTTTAGAAGAGTGGCTCCAAGCAAGCCTAGTTGGGTGAAATCCTGGCTTTGAGGCTCACCATCATATTGGATGATGACGCTGAGACGCGTATCTGCCGGAACAGAGGCCATTTTTTCCAGGAGATCCTGCGCGATCTTCGCATCATTTTCCGCAAAGAAGCTCCCACCCATCATCAAGAGAACACATATAAGAAAGATCAAGAGGAAGGAAGCGATAAAAACTATTTGCTTTTTTCTTTGGATTTTTTTCATTGCAATCTCCTATTAATTGCATATATTCATATTTTATTTTTTAAATATAATATAATTGATTTAAATATATATTTCAAGAAAATAAATATAAAATAATCTAAATATAAATATCCAATTACAATAATGTAAATATGTAATTTTAATGAAATTATAAAGCGCTTTTTGCGGTGCTATACAGCAAGAGATTTTTTCGCTTTTAAAAATTCATATCTTTGATTATAATTTCAAATATACAAAAAGGATTTTTTGCATACGGAGAGAAACGGATGGAATACAAATCGAACATTCAGATAGCAAGAAGGATTTATAGAAGCTTCAAGACGCCCTCTGATAGGAATCCGAAGACGGACCCCATACTTGCCTTTCACTTTAAGGGGAAGAGCGACTACATAATCTTCCGGTGCAACCGCAAACCAGAGATATCGATTAAGGGAAAAGATCAAACGGCAGGTGAAGTCAAGTTTTTTGCCTATAGCGACTTTGCTGAGTTCAGGGAGGAGGATGTCCTCTTCAAACTGAAGGATGAGATCATGCTCATCGAGCTCTACAAGAAGGGAGCCATCGAGGGAAAGAGGTTCCGCTCTTGGCAGGAGTTCGTGAAATGGCTGGATGGCTTGCAGGAGGAAGGTGTTCCGATATCCCTTAAACTTCCTTACCTCGTCTACCAGTCCGTCAAAAACAAGAAGCCTTCCATGCAGAATTTTATCGTTGAGTCTATCAAGAAGAATTTGAAAGAAGAATGAGGAGCATCATTTATGGAAGATCTAAAACTCTACTTGGTCAGCCACATGGGAGGGTTGCCCTGTTTCCGACTCGTGGTGGCCAAAAGTAAGGAAGAAGCCTTTCTGGATTGCTACAACCGGGAGAAAAATGAAGATATCAGCAGCAGATCGAGCTGCCTGATCGAGGAAGTAAAAGTGGATGGCTATGAGATCATAATCAGGAAGGTGCCCTGAATCGGAACTCCATGCTGATCACGGATTCCGGTAGAACTCTTCCCACGCATGGATCTTTTTGATGAGCTCCTCATGGCGCTCTCTCCATTCCCTGCTCTCTGGTGCTTTCTCAATCGCTTCCAGCGCTCTGTCGATTAGTTTCTGATAGGCCTCACCGAGAGACTTTCCATGAAATTTTTCACCGTCTGGCATGTGAAAAGCCATTCCTTCCTTTCTCAGCAATTCACGGAAATCTTTGCTAAGAGGATCGATCGTCCTGAGAAGTTTCTTCCCGACCCTCTCCTCTATCTGGAGGATTTGTCCATCGCCGCGTAACCGCACGATGTAACTCTTGTACAAGGCGGATGAAGGGATGTCGAGAGTCGTCGTTTGATTGACTTTTTCTGTTTTCATGGGAAAAACCTAAGACCCTAAGTTACTAAAAACGGGGAAGCTTTCTCAAACATAGTATTTCTCGGTTTCCCCATCGCTGAAATAGACCGCTTCGTAAGCCACGACCGTGTTCTTTCCTTTCGCCTTGGCCTGGTAGAGCGCTTGGTCCGCGTGGCTGATGAGATCGGTGCTGCTCCTGCCGTCCTCCGGGAATGAGGAGAGACCGCCACTGATAGTCATCTTCCCGCCAGGGAGTGTCTCTTGGTTCGGGAAGTGGTAGTCCTCGAACATCTTCCGTATTTTCTCCGCGACGATAATGGCTCCCATTTTCGGAGTGTTTGGGAGAGCCACGATGAATTCCTCACCTCCGTATCTCGCGACGAGGTCGTCCTCACGAACCACTTCCCTGAGGAGCCTCCCGATTACCTTCAGAGCTTCGTCACCGGCGAGGTGCCCGTTGCCGTCGTTGTAAGCCTTAAAGAAGTCGATGTCGAAGATGAAGATGGAGATCTGCGTCCCTTCCTTCTCCGCCTTGTTGATCTCGAAACCGAGCCTTTGCATGAAGTATTTTCGGTTCATCAGCTTTGTCAGACCGTCATGGTTGGCGGCGATCTGAATGCTGTTGAAGAGCCTGGCGTTGTAAATAGCGATGGAGCCGAGATCTGCTATCATCTTGATGATAATCTTTTGCTCTCTCATGTGGGTCGGCAAGCCGCCGAGACTAATCACCCCCAGAGTCTCTCCCTCGTGAATCATTGGGGCGATCAGGTCACATCGAAATCCGTGATGCTCGTTCTGAATGCTTGCTTTCTCCAGCCTCACGTCGCTCTGAAAATCTATGGCATCCATTGTTATCTGTCTCTGGGCGACCCATCCGATCTTTCCTTGACCAAGCTTGATCACCATCCCCTTTCCATCCTTGGACTCGAACCCTTTGGCAGCTTTTAAGGAGAGTTCCTCGGTCCTGGAATCGAAGAAGAATATAAGGATTTGCTGCGGGTTGAAGATATGATCGGCGAGCTTCAGGAGGAGGGGGGCAATATTCCTTCGGTCAAGATTGGAGTTGATCTGTCGGGCGAATTCAGGCAGGAAGACGAAGATGCCGGAAAGGCTCTTGTTCTCGACTTTCAACTTGCTGACCGTCTCCATCACCTCTTTGAAAACATTATCGTTCTGACGTATCTCGTCCTGATACCTCTGGACCTCATCGGAACGCCGGCGCATCTGGATCTTCATTCCCAGGATGTAGAAGAGAATGCCGACGATGAAGCATCCCAGTATGAAGAAGAGGATCGTTACGATTGTCGATTGATCAATAGCCATCACGTATCAATTTTATTCTAAGCAAGCGGTATCATTCAAATAAAATTATTCATTGATTTAATATGAGGCAATGGTAACCAATTTTCAAGTTTGGAGCGTTGGCATTGCAGTGTTCCTGTGAAAGCGTTTGTTGACATGCTCCGATGACAGAGTTTAAAATCTGGATATGCTGAAAATCAACGAGCTCTTTCTTGGTATTCAGGGCGAGTCCACTTATGCTGGATGCCTCTGCATCATTCTGAGATTAACCGGATGCCATCTGCAGTGTGCCTACTGCGATTCACAGTTCGCCTTTTTCGAAGGTGAAGAACGAACAGTCGAACAGGTCTTCGATGAGATCCAACTAATGGGATGCAAGCTCATCTGTATCACGGGAGGGGAACCTCTTCTTCAAAAGGATCTCCCTACGCTCGTTAACCTTCTTATAAATAATGGTTACACAGTTCTGCTGGAGACGAGCGGTTCACTTTCCGTTGAGAAGATTCCACGCGAGGTAATCAAGATCATGGACCTGAAGACTCCCGGGAGCGGCATGGAAGCGAACAATCTCTATCGGAACATCGGATATCTGGGTGAACATGATGAAGTGAAGTTCGTTCTATCTTCGAGAGAAGATTACGTCTGGGCTAAGCGGAAGATTCATGAATATGACTTGGAAAAGAAATGCAAAGTTCTGTTATCGCCTGTATTGGGAAGACTCGATCCGTCGCTTCTCGCGCAATGGATCATCGAGGATAAGGTCGATGCTAGGCTTCAGATTCAGATTCATAAAATCATCTGGCCCGGCCGGGAAAGTGGCATTTAGCTCAGTTTTTAAACTTTGAAGACGTCGGGTTAATAAATAGGGTTAATGAAGAAGAAAGCGATAGTCTTATTAAGCGGAGGGATGGATTCGGCGACGACGATGGCTATGGCTCGCTCGCGTGGATTCGAACTTTATGCCCTCTCCTTCGATTATGGCCAGAAGAACCATTTCGAAATAAAGCAGGCTAAGAAGATAGCCAGACATTTCGGTGCAAGGAAACATCTTATACTTGACGTAGATATCAGGAAGATTGGAGGGTCAGCGCTTACCTCTTCCATTCCGATTCCCAGAAAAAGGAGTGACAAAGACAGGTCGAGGGGAATACCGCTTACCTATGTGCCCGCGCGCAATACCCTCTTTCTTTCATTTGCCCTTGCATGGGGGGAAACATTACCAGCGAAAGATATCTTCATTGGGGTCAACTATCTCGATTCCAGCGGATACCCGGATTGCAGGCCGGAGTACATAAGATCCTTTGAAAACATGGCCCGCCTCGCCACCAGGATGGGGACGGAAGGGAAGCAAAGGATCAGGATACACACGCCTCTGATCCGGATGAAGAAAAGAGAAATAATCAAGGCCGGAGCCAGACTCGGCGTAGATTTCAGCATGACCTCTTCCTGTTATGAACCTTCATCTAAAGGGATGGCCTGCGGCTTCTGTGATTCATGCCTTCTCCGGCTCAAAGGGTTCCGGGAGGCAGGGCTGAAGGACCCCATCCAGTATATACGCCAGAAATGACCGGCAGAAAGATGAGTGTGATATGAACATCGAAGACTCCATAGCAAAAGGGGAGAGCCAGTTGCTCTCGTTCATCTCTTCCTACAAGCCAGGGAAATCGAGAAAATCCTGGAAGTTCCGGCTCAAAAAGAGCGCAGAATTGTGTGAAGAGATCGCCGAATCGCTCTGCGGCATGGCAAACTCAGAAGGAGGAACCGTCTTGGTGGGTGTTGAGAAAGATGGAGATGTCGTGGGAGTAAACTATTCGGAAGATAAGATCGTCAATATCTTTGACCATTCCGAGAAGTTTTTGATCCCACGGCAGGAAGTGAGATTTGCAATCGAGGAGTCGCGCGGGAAGCGGTTCCTCAAGATCGAAGTCGAAAAATCGCCTGTTCCGGTAAAACTTCAGGACGGGAGATATCTAATCAGATTCTGGAAGAAGAATTACCCCGTCACGGCTTCCGATCTCCTCTCGCTCAGAAAAGGGAAGATGAAAGTCTTCCATGAAAGGGAATTCATCGAAGAAGCCGCTCTGTCGGACCTGGACTATCCCCTTATTGAGAGATTATGTACGAGGGTCGGATGGAAGGAAGATCCCGTAAAACTTCTGCACGACCGGTATCGGCTTATCGATTTCAAAGGTGAGAAGGCCATGGTCACGAGAGCTGCCATGCTCCTCTTTGCCACAGACCAGCAGAGATGGAACCCCGGCGGCGGGATCGACTTCATGAAGTTCATCTCCCATGCAGCCACGGTGGGGAAAAGGGAAAGCGTTGCCGAAAGGATGAGGATCAACCTGCCGATTCTTAACCTCATCGATGCCTCTTTCGAAAAGTTGAAGATGCACATCAAGGAGAGAGAGAAGTTCCATGACCTGTTCATGGTGGAGAAATACGAGTATCCGACATCTGCCTGGCAGGAGGCGCTCCTCAACGCCATCGCTCATCGTGATTATTCCATCCATGGCTCGCCGATCGAGGTCCGGGTGTATGAAGACCGGTTGGAGATCAGAAGCCCGGGCCTACTCCCTGAGCCCTATTCCCTCTCTGAGATTGCAGCGGGGGAGAGGAGTCACCTTTCGAGGAATCCGGTTATCGCGACAGTTCTTTCCGATTGTGGTTACATCGGAGAGAGAGGAGGTGGTATCAGGAGAATCCACGAGGACATGGAAGACAACAACCTGGCCTCGCCCGAGTTCAAAGAGGAAGGGTTCATGTTCTGCATCACACTGAAGAATACGCCTGTCTTCGATGAGAAGACGCAAGAATGGCTGCAGAGGTTCTCTTCCTATAAACTGAACAACCGGCAGAAGAGGGTGCTAGCGTGGGCTTACAACCATGGTAATCGCTTCAGCAACAGAGATTACCAGACTCTCGGCAAGGTGGACAGGGACATCGCATACCGCGAAATCCTCGATATGGAGAGAATGAAGATCGTCGCTCCATCTGCCCACGGCAAATACCGCATCTCCGAAACGAAGCCTTAAACTTCTTAACA